>CAXTSK010000406.1:0-5259 GCA_964246655.1 uncultured Pyrinomonadaceae bacterium | reverse complement strand
GGTCTGCGCGACGCGCGTGGCCTTGGTGGCGCCGGCGGGGCGCGGCTCGATCTCGAAGACGAACTCGGGGCCGCCGGGGCCGAGTTGTACCACGTCGCCCGGGTTGACGCGGACGGTGCCGTTGATGCGCTGTCTGTTCACAAACGTCCCGTTGCGGCTGTTCATGTCGGAGACGATGAACTGCGAAGGGTCGTTCGGGTCCTGTGTGATCTTGGCGTGCTGACGCCCGACCAGGTCGTCGCGGTCGGGGTCATACTTCACCGTTGACGAGGGATCACGCCCGAGGATCAACTCTTTGACGTGGGCGAGCGGAAACTCTTCCACCTGGTTGGCCTTCGAGCCGCTAAGGTGCTTGAGAACGATGCGTTCCATTGTGGTCTCCTTCAGGTCTAGCTCCGGACGGTCAAGCGCCGCGAGGCGCCGCTCGTGGCGGCCTGCCTGCTGCCCCTCACTTGCTGACGGATTCGGTCACTTCGGGATGCGGCGGCGGCGGTATTTCCGTGTCGATGGTTAACGCGTGAAAAGGGCGCGGGCGGGCTCAAGCTTTTAACGCCGAGGATGCCCCCGCACCGGGGCTACGCACGAGGCGGCGGTGGCGAGCGACGTATGCGTGATGCTTCAAGATTTTTACCGCGGGCGGGTAAGTTTAATGCTTGAACTTCAATGTGAGCCAGCGCGCCCTCAAACGGCGAAGGGCGGCCGGCGGCGTCGGGGATCGCTCGTCCTGCCTTCAGTCACGGCGGCAGATTATACAGCAAAGCCGCCCCTCCGCAAGTCTTCGAGACGTGAACTGTGAACCGTGACGGATGAAAGCCGTGAATCGTGAACCGTGACGAGAAAAGACAGTTTTAATAGACCGCATTTTCTTGTCACGGTTCACGGTTTACGGTTCACGGCCTTCCGGGGGCGTCAGCCGCCCGGTGCCGTGGGTCTTCTGGCGGGCGGGCTGGATGACGATGTTGTCGATGAGGCGGGTCTTGCCGACGTGCGCGGCCAGCGCGATGAGGACGGGGCGGTCTTCGGGGAGGCGGTCGTACTTCTCCATCGTGTCGGCGTCCACGACCCCGATGTATTCGAGCCGCGCCAAAGGCTCGGCCTCCACCTGCGCGCGCACGGTTTCGGCCAGACGCTTCGCGTTGCGCTCGCCTTCGAGGTAGACCTCGCGCGCCTGCGCCAAGCCCCGGTAGAGCACGGCCGCCGCCTTGCGCTGCTCGTCCGTGAGGTACGCGTTGCGCGAGGAGAGGGCGAGCCCCGTCTGCTCGCGCACCGTCGGGAGGACGACGACCTCGATGTCGAAGGCGAGGTCGCGCACCAGACGTTTGACGACGAGCGTCTGCTGCGCGTCCTTCTGCCCGAAGAAGGCGAAGTCGGGGCGGACGGAGTTGAAGAGGACGGTCAGGACGGTGGCGACGCCGCGGAAGTGTCCGGGGCGCGCGACGCCCTCCATCGTCTCCGAAAGCCCCTCGACCGTGACGTAGGTCGCGAAGTTCTTCGGATAGACCTCCTCGACCGGCGGGGCGAAGATGTAATCGACGTTGTAGTCGGCGAGCTTGGTCGTATCGCCCGTCAGGTCGCGCGGGTAGCGCGCGAAGTCTTCCGATGGCCCGAACTGCGTCGGGTTGACGAAGACCGAGACGATGACCACGTCGCACATCCGCCGCGCCTCGCGCACCAGGGAGAGGTGCCCCTCGTGCAGCGCGCCCATCGTCGGCACGAGCCCGATGGTCTTGTCCTCCTCGCGCCGCAACTTCCGCGCGACGCTCGCCATCCGCTGCCTGCGGTTGATGATTTCCATGTGGTGAATGGTAAATGGTGAATGGTAAATGGTTTTTATCTATTCACCATTTACCATTCACCATTTACTGCTTTTTCTTTTCCTCTTCGCCCGTGTCGCGCTTGAGGCCGAGTTCTTCGGCGGCGTCGGCGGGGAGCGGGTAGGAGTGCTCGTCGGAGGGGAAGGCGCCGGAGCGCACGTCGTCGGCGTAAGCCTGGAACGCCTCGTTCATCGCGTCGCGGACGTTGGCGTACTGGCGCACGAAGCGCGGGCTCGACTTGCTGAAGGAGAGGCCGAGCAGGTCGTGCGTGACGAGGATCTGCGCGTCGCAGTCGGGGCCGGCGCCGATGCCGATGGTCGGGACGTGGAGTGCGGCCGTCACCTCGCGCGCGATCTCGCGCGGGACGACTTCGAGGACGACGGCGAAGGCGCCCGCCTCCTCAAGCATCAGCGCGTCCTCGACGAGCGCGCGCGCCGCGTCGGCCGTCTTCGCCTGAAGGCGGTAGCTGCCGAACTTGTTGAGCGACTGGGGCGTCAGACCGACGTGCCCCATCACGGGAATCTCCGCGGCGACGAGGCGGCGGACGGTCTCGACGCGGTTGCGCCCGCCTTCGAGCTTGACGGCCTCGGCGCCGCCCTCCTTGACGAGGCGGAGCGCGGCGCGCACGGCGTCGTCGGGGCCGGTGTGATACGTGCCGTAAGGCATGTCGGCGACGAGCAGCGCGCGCTCCGTCCCGCGGCGCACCGCCCGCGTGTGGTGGAGCATCTCTTCGAGCGTGACGGGCACCGTCGAGTCGTAGCCGAGCACGACGTTCCCCAGAGAGTCGCCGACGAGGATGATGTCGGTGCCGGCCTCGTCCACGATGCGCGCGGTCGGGTAGTCGTAGGCCGTCAGGCAGACCAGCTTCTCGCCGCGCTCCTTGCTCTGGCGGACGGCGGGCACGGTCACCTTCTCGGGGCGCTGCTGTTTGAGATAGACCATTGTGTGATTGTTCCCTCTATGCCTTCGGCGGGTCAGTCCGAGCAGACCTGTGCGAAGAGGAGTCGGGTCGTCGGCGGAAGTGTTCGGCGGCGCATGTTGGCGATAGTGTACGCTCGCGCTACTTGAGTCGGCAAATTTGAGAGCGCCAAATTATAGGCAGCGCCGCGCGAGTGGGCAAGGGGAAAGCAGCAGGCAGTAGGCAGATGGCAGTAGGCAGTGGCCCCGGGCTGCGGAGGCTGAAGGATTAAATCCGGGTCTTTCAGAACAAGTTTTTTAACTGCCTACTGCCATCCGCCTTCTGCCTACTTTGGTTCCCACAATCTGACGTACGGGCGGTCGGGCGTCGCGGCGAGGAGTTCGGCGAAGGTCGCGCCGAGCGTGGGATGTTGTGAATTGGGAAGCAACTCGGCCAGAGGCGCGAGGACGAAGCGGCGCAGGTGGATGCGCGGGTGTGGGAGCGTGAGCGTGTCGGTCGCGGACAGCTCGCCGCCGTAGAGCAGCAGGTCGAGGTCGAGCGTGCGCGGCGCGAGCGGTCGTTCGCGGCTGCGGCCGAGGGAGCGTTCGATGTCGAGCAGGAGCCGGAGCAGCGCCTCGGGCGGCGGCAGAGGCTCGCCGAGTTCCGCGACCATGTTGAGGAAGGCGGGCTGCTCTTCGAAGACGCCGACGGGCTCCGTCTCATACACGGACGAGAACCGCGCGACAGAAAGCCCCGTCTCCGTCATCCCGCGCAGGGCCAGCAACAAATGCCCCGCGCGGTCGCCGAGGTTCGAGCCCATCCCGACGTAGGCTCGGAGCGGAGTCGTCATTTAAGGGAGCCCTTCGTATAGCCGCTTGTCGAACCCTCCGGACTCGGGTTGAAGTCTTCGGACTGGCCGCGCGCGATGCTGAGCGTCTTCCAGTCGGAGGACTTGAGGTGCTTGGCGAGGAAGACGATCTGCCCCGTGTGCTGGCCGTAGTGCGAGAGCTGCCGGTTGACGGCCTCGACGACCGTGTGCGGCTCGCCGCGGATGGCGACGGTGCGGTCGATGTCTTCGGGCTTTAAGGATTCGAGCGTGTCGAAGACAGTGCGCCAGCCCGACTCCCAGCGCTCTTCAATCGCCTTGCGGTCTTCGCCCTCGACGAGGAACTCCGTGTCGCGGTGGCGGTCGGGCTTCTCGCCGTCGCTGGTTAAGAAGTCTGTCCAGCGCGAGTGCATGTTGCCGGCCATGTGCTTCATGATGAGGGCGATGCTGTTCGACTCCGCGTCTATCGTGCGGAAGAACTCTTCATCCGAGACCTGCGCGACGGCTCCGTCGGCCAGCTTCTTCTGGCCGCGGAGGACGCGCACGGTGTCCTTCAAGTAATGTTCGGCGAGCGAGTCGGTCATAAGTTTCTCCTGTTCGACTGTTTCGGCAAAGAGCGCGCGGCGACGTATTATAACGCCGGGGCTTCGGGAAAAGTATGTCACAACTCTTCGCGCTCGTCTGGTTGAAGTGGACGCTGGTGCGCAACTCTCTGCGGTCGCGCAGGGCTGTGGCGGGGCGCGTGGCGGCGGCGCTCGGCGTGGTGGCTGGGCTCACGCTGTCTGTGGCGGCGGCGCTCGGAGTGGGCGCGGGCGCCTACTTCATCTCGATGCATTCGGTGGAGCGCGGGGGCTTGGGCGCGCGCGAGGTGAACGCGGGCTTCGCCGTGCTGCTCTTCGTCTTCACGGTCATGTTTCTGATGTGGGCGCTGATGCCGCTCGCGCTCGGCGGCGGGAGCCGGTTCGAGCCCGCACGGATGCTGCTCTACCCGGTCTCGCTCGGCCGCCTCTTCGCCTTCGACTTCCTGAGCGACGTGACGAATCTCACGTCGGTCTTCGTCGTGCCGTCGCTCGTGGCTCTGTGTGTGGGCGTAGGGCTCGGGCGCGGGAGCTTATTGGCCGGACTGCTTGTCGCGTTCGTGTCGGTGGCGTTCGGGCTGTCGTTCTCGAAGCTTCTGTCGGTGGGCGTCGGCGCCCTGATGCGGGCGCGGCGGACGCGCGGCGAGACGGCGCTCGCAGTCGTCGGCGCGGCGCTCGGGCTGACGGGCGTGTTGATGGGGCAGTTGATGCCTTACCTCGAACGGCACGCCGACTCGCTCGACTGGGCTGGTTGGACGCCGCCGGGCGCGGCCGCCAACGCGCTCGCGCGTGGGCTCTTCGCGGGCGACGCGGGCGCACTCACGGTCTCAGTCCTGACGCTGGCCGCATACTCGTCGGTCTGTGTACTGCTCGCGTATCGCGTCGCGCGGCGCACGGCGCTCGGGATCGGGGGAGGGAAGGCCAAGCGCAGGGAGCCGCAGCAGGCGGCGGCGCCCGCGCATCGCGCGGAAGATTATGCCGGGTGGCAGTTGCCTTTCGTGTCGCAGGAGTTCTCGGCGCTCTTCGAGAAGGAGGTGCGGTACGCGTTGAGGAACGCGCAGCTGCGCGTCATCGCGGTGATGGCCGTGGCGATTACGGTCGTGTTGAGGCTGGGGCCGGCGGGGGCGCGCGGCGGGCGCGTGT
>CAXTSK010000405.1:0-5274 GCA_964246655.1 uncultured Pyrinomonadaceae bacterium | reverse complement strand
CAGTTTACAGTTTACAGTTTTCAGCAAGACCAATCTGCTGACTGAAAACTGAAAACTGAAAACTAAAAACTGACTGAGGACTTCCGACCATGACAACCCGCGCCAGACTCCTGACGGCCGCGCTCTGCGTCTCGACTCTGCTCTGCGCCGGCTCGCGCGCGCAGACGGCGCCGCCCACGACCCCGCTCCCGAAAGATGCGGCGGCGGGGCCGGTCTCGGCCGACCCGGTGGCGAACGAGATCGCGCTCCTGCGCAAGTCCCTCCAGACCTTGAACGCGCGCCTGCGCGAGATTACGGAGAAGCTCTTCTCGCCCGACGCCGTGAGGACGGAAGGCGGGCCGGCGGGCAAGCAGAGCCCGCTCGCGCAGAGCCTCGACATCCTGAGCCGCGCCGAGCAGCGCGCCGAGGGCATGCGCCGCCAGCTCCTCGACCTCATCGAGAAGGAGACCGCCTACCGCACGCGCATCATGCAGCTCGACGAGGACATGCGCCCCGAGAGCATCGACCGTGCCTTGAGCGGCATCGGCACGACCCGCACGCCCGACCTGCGCGACGTGCGGCGCCGCCAACTCGACAACGAGCGGCGCGGCGTCGAGAGCCTGCTGAATCAGACCACCGCCAGCCGCGTCCGCCTCGAAGACGACTTGAAGCAGGCCGACGCCCTCGTCGCGCGCATACGCCAGCGCCTCCTCCCACTCATCGAGAAGGAAGTGGACAAGCTCAACCCGAACCCTTGAATGGACACGCGCCGCGTCAGCGGCGTCTAGCGTGCGCTCGTTTGCACTTGAGAGGCGGGTGCCTCCGCCTGCTTCTCAAGAATCACGTAGAGCCCGTAGGTGTAGAAGATGTCTCTGACGCGGAAGCCTTCGGCGAGGTGGCGCTGAAGCTCGGAGACCGCAGCGTCGGGGAGCAGGCCGTTCAGCTTGGCGAGCTTCTGGTCGGCGATTTTCAGAACCTTGTACTCGCGCGTGGTGGCGCCGCCGGCGTCGCGCGCGAAGACGAGCTTCTGGAGAAAGAGCCGCGCGTCGGAGGTGCAGGTCAGGTCGCCCGCCAGCAGGCCCGCGTAGCTGTTGCCCGCCACCTTCCGGTCGAACTCGTTCCCCTGACCGGAGTCGTCGATGAAGGTGTAGGCGCCCGCGCCCCCGGCCTGCCTCTCCAGCAGAGCGAGCTTCACGAATTGGACGCGCCCGCCGCCGACGTAGCGCGCGCCCGCGGCGGCGAGCTTGTTGACCTCGTCCTCGAAGCCGAACACCTCCTTGACCAACTGGTATTCGACCTTCGGCGGGGCGGCCTCGTTCAAATCCCGCTCGGCCACGACCGCGGCGTTGAAGGTCTCCCCACCCGCCGACGAGAAGAGCAGGCGGACGGGGCGAAAGCCCGGCGGCGCGGCGTTGAGCGCGGCCTGTAACTCCTGCTTCTGCCCACCGTCGAGTGTGAAGAGGCCCCTGAAGACCCTGTACTCCTTCGCCTGCGCTTCGGCCCCGTCGCGCCGCATGAAGAGGAGAACGTTGCTCCTCCCCACCGGCCGAAGCTCCTGCCTCGGGGACGTGTTGTTCTGGTCGTCGGGGTAAGTGACGTAGGGATCGGTATCCACCATCCGGCACTGCGTCAAGGCGTACGCGTGCGCGAGGCTGTAGCCGCGCCGCGCGTGGTAGTTGAGCGGGTCGCCGTGCCGCATGTCCTCCGGCATCGGGTCGGATTCATACTCGTACCTGTGGCCCGGGTCGAGGTGGAGCACGGCCGCGTACTTCCGGTAATTGTTCGGGTCGCCGTAGCCGACCGTCTTCTCCATGCGGTAGCCGAGCCGCCCCTGCTCGTTCAAAACCTTGACGAAGTTTCCCACGCCCTCAGCCAGGACGACTCTGACCTTTTCGTAGTGCGTGTCGTCAACGGGCGTCGGCACGGGCGCGGGCCGCATCCCTGGAATCGCTTTGGGCGTCGGCGACTTGCGCCCCGACTGCGCGGCGGCGTCCGAGTGCGGGAGCAGGAGTGAAGCGACGATTAAGAGGAGAGCCTTGAAGTTTCTCGAAGTGAACATGCGTGCCTGACCTTTCACAGGGGCTTAAGGCGGCCTCGGACTTTCCCTCGCCCGCCCCGCCCGCGGCAGCACCGCGGCCACGAGGCTCGCACCGACCAGACCGTGCGCGACGGGCATAGTGTCGGTTAAGACGACGGCGAAGCGCCCTCATATTAGCTTGACGCGCGCCGCCGCGCGAAACCCATGTGCTCGCTTATCAAAATCGGCGAGTGCTTGCGGCTTCAGACCGTCGCGCGCAGGCTTTGGGCAATGAGGGGGACGACGCGGCGGGGGACGGCGATGGCCTCTTTGATGTGGCGCGAGTTGGTGAAGTGGCCGGCGACGTAGAGGCCGGGGACGTTGGTCTCGTAGGGGTCGGGGTCGGAAGAGGGGATTTCCGTGAGCCCCGCGCGCTCGGTGCGGACGCCCGCGTCGCGCAGGAGCGTGAGGTCGGCGTCGCTGCCGATGAGGATAAAGACGGCGTCGTTCGGGAGCGCGTGCGTCCGGCCGTCGTCGTCGTTGATGACGACCTCGGTCTCCTTAATCTCCAGAATCTCCGAGAAGGTGAAGAGGCGCAGCCGCCCCTCCTCGATCTCGCGCTCCAACGGCCCGCGCACCCAGTGCTTGATGCAGCCCTGCTTCGGGTCGCGGTTCTCCCAGTCCGTGCGCCAGATGGCGAAGGTCGCGCGCGCGCCGCCCTCGGAGAGGAAGAGCGCGGCCTCGGCCGCCGAGTTCCCGCCGCCGACGACGAGCGCCTCCTTGCGCACGTACGGGAAAGGCTCGACGAAGCGGTGGCGGACTTTGGGAAGGTCTTCGCCGGGGACACCCAGGCGCCGCCGCCGCGCCATCCCGCCGATGCAGACGAGCACGCGCGAAGCCTCGTACGTCGCGCGCGAGGTCGTCACACGAAAGCCGTCGGGTTCGAGCGGCTCGACCCGGGTAACTTCCTCCTCGGTGTTGATGCGTAAGGAGTGTTCGAGGGCGAAGCGGACGTAGTAGGAGAGCAGCTCCTCGCGCGTCGGCTTCTCGCGGCAGGGGCGCAACTCGCCTTCGCGCAGCTCAAGCTCGTTCGTGGTCGAGAAGACCGTCAGGCCGACGGGGTAGCGGTAGACGGTGTCGGCGATGAGTCCCTTCTCGACGACGAGGTACGAGAGATTTTCGCGCGCGGCCACGTCCGCGGCCGAGAGTCCCGCCGGCCCCGCGCCGATGATTAACAGATCGAGTCGTCCTTCGCCCATGGTAATTCGTTGACGACTCAATCCTCGCACGCGGCGCACGCCGTTCGCAACCTCGCACCTATTCGCTCTCCTCTTCCTTCTTCTTTTCCCGCTCCCGCTCGGCCTTCTCCTCGGCCTCCCGCGTCTTCCTTTCGAGCAGTGCGACGAACTCGCCGACGGTGTCGGGCGCGTTGACGGGCGGGCTCTTCAACGCGCCGGTGTCGAGCAGCTTTTCGAGGATGTAGAAGCCGAGCATGCGGTGACTCTCGAACTGCGGCTCGTCGAAGAACTGGTCGGCGGTGGACTCGTGCGGGAAAGAGGAGTCGCCCTTGGCGTAGTTGAACACGTCGCGCGGCTCCGTGTAGTAGACGGCGGGCTTGATGTAGACGAGCTTGCCGTCCGCGGCCCGGTCGCCGTCCACGGCCGAGTAGCGGATTCGGCCGACGGCGTAGTAGCCGCCGGCCTCCTTCTCGCTGTCGGGGCGCGACAGGATGGGGAAGCGCTTGTCGGTGAAGTCGATGGGGACGCCGAAGTCGATGCGGATTTTACGCACCGCCCCGCCGAGGTCGTCGTAGGCGCCCTTGGGGTCGGCCGACCCGTCCACGACGACGATGTTGCGGCAGCGGCGCAAGACCATCTCGTAGAGCCCGAGGTTCTCGAAGTGGCCGCCGTCGGAGAGCAGGATGTAGGGGTTGTCGTCGTCGGTGAGACCGAACGCCTCGTCGATGATCGGGCTCAGGGCGTTCTGCGGGTGCGAGCGGAAGAAGGTGTCGGCGCCGCTCGCGCCCGGGTTGCCGAGCCACCACCCGAGCCGCGCGTTGAAGAACGTCAGCACGAAGGTGACGAAGACCGAGGGCGAGAAGTAGCCCATGTTGGAACTGGCGGCCGCGCCCGAGATGGCGACGGCCGTGCCGAGCGAGATGCCGTTCCGGCCGCCGTAGTCGCGCGTGCGCCGGTAGCCGACGAAGAGGCTGCCGGAGTGCAAAGGCGTCGCGGTGAACGACTCGGCGCGCCGCTGCTGCCACGCGAGGCGGTCGCCGCCGACGAGATTCAAGGCCATGTTGACGACGTGCATCAGCGGGTAGGGCGGCATCGGCCTCTCGATGTAGGGGAAGGCCGCGCTCAGGCGCGCGCGGTTCATCCCTATGCGCGCCGCGCCGCGCACGTCCGGCACGGGCGCGGGGGTCGCGGTCGGGCGGCCGGGGATCGGCTCGTCCTGGAGGATGCGGTTCAGGTCGGCGAAGAGCGCGGCGCGGAACGAGGGGTTGTACTCGATGACCGTGGGCGGCTCCTTGAAGTGGTGGTTCGACGCGCCCTCCGGGCGGCCCCCCTGGCCGCCGATGCGTTCGCGCAGGAAGAGGGCGATGCGGCGGCGCCAGCGCGCCGCGTCGTCCAGCGCGTTGTCCGGCGCGCGCAGCTGGTCTAATGGCTTGTTCAGCTCGGCGACGAAGTCTTCGAGCGCCTTCGGCTGGCGGAAGTCCGACTCGCGCAGGAGTTGCGGCCGCAACTCCTGCATGTGCAGGTTGTCGCGCGGGTCGAAGCCCGTGAAGGGGTTCTCCTGCCGCTCGGCCTTGCGCTGCGAGGCCCCGAGGAAGGCGCGGACGATGCGGTCGCGGTAGCCGGCGTGGAGCGAGAACTTGTTGAGGTTGACCGTCACCGCGAAGAAGCGCCCGAAGGCGTGCAGCCCGAAGGCGACCACCAGCAGGTAGAGCCAGGAGGGGAAGTGCAGCCCGAGGAAGAGATTGTCCCGGCTCTGGAACGGGTACTTTTGTTGGAACAGCACGAACTGGTCGCGGCGCAGCCCGAGCCACGACGAGGCCCCGTCGGGGAAGAAGGTGCTCGCCAGCCAGACGATGAGCGTCCCGGCCAGGAGCGAGATCGCGATGATGATGGCGCAGAAGAAGACGAAGGCCGCGGCCACGAGCAGGTTGACGCCGAGCATCTTGAGCCACCCGGCCTGCCCCTCCTCCTTCTTGTCGCCCGGCGTGCGCGAGCTGCCGCCGCCGAGCAGCGCGCCGAGCCCCGCAGCCCCGCCGAGGC
>CAXTSK010000404.1:0-5277 GCA_964246655.1 uncultured Pyrinomonadaceae bacterium | reverse complement strand
GCCGCGGGCAATGGCGGTTGCCACGCGGCCCGTTCGCTCGCCGTCCGGCGGAGGGGGTTTTTGGCACTCCTTTACCCCCCGCCGGGCGGCGGCTACCTGTCGGAGGCGGGCGCGGGCAGGCGCCACGCGGCGCGCAGGCGCGCGTACTCGCCTTCGGTGAGTTGCACGAGCAGCGGGCTCTTCTTCGGGTCGAGCCAGCGCAGAAGCTCCGTCAAGTTCTCCTCCTCCATCGCGGTGCAGCCGGCGGTTCCCTTGCCCGGCCCGGCCCAGACGTGCAGGAAGATGCAGGAGCCGCGCCCCGCGACCGTCGGGGCGGCGTTATGTCTGACGACGAGCCCCCAGCGGTAGCCCTCGACCGAACGCATCCGCTCCGAGCTGTTCCAGTCCACGTTGCCGACCGCGAGCTTGTCAACGATCAGGTTGTATTTGCGGGAGGCCGTGTCGTCCACGCACTCGATTGAAGGGGTCAGAGGGATGTAAGGGACGCGAAGCCATTCGGCGCGCGCGGGCTCGAAGCCGAAGGCCGTGCCCAGTGCGAACACGCCCGCCGGAGCCTTGCCGTCGCCCTCCTTCTTCCGAGGCCCGGCGGCGGCGCTCGTCTCGACGAGGCCCGCGCCCCAGCCGAGGCCGTTCCGGCCGACGGCCACGGGCACGTCCGCGCCCACCTGCGCCCAAGCCCCTCCTGTCACCTTCCGCTCGAAGCGACGAAGGACGCCGGGCACGTCGTCCCAGCCGCGCGTCGTCACCAAAACGACCTGGCGCGAGCGAGCGAGTGGCGCGGGCGTCTTCGCAGAAGCGGCCTGCGCGCAGGCGAGCAGCACGCAGGCGAGTGTGAGTCGAATCGCTTTACGCATGGTCACGTCGCGCCTCAACTTCCCTTCTGCTTCAGGTGCGAGTCGAGCCAGTCCAGCACGGTCGTGTGCCAGAAGAGCGAGTTGCCGGGCTTGAGAATCCAGTGACCCTCGTCCGGGAAGACGACGAGCTTCGACTCGATGCCCTGTCTCTGCAAGTACGTGAAGAGTTGGAGCCCCTGATCGACGGGGACGCGAAAGTCCAGCTCGCCGTGCGTGACGAGCGTCGGCGTCTTGAAGTTTTTGGCGAAGCGGTGCGGCGACCACTTCGCGTAAAGCTCGGGCGCGTCCCAGGGCGTGCCCTTGAACTCCCACTCGGGGAACCAGAGTTCTTCGGTCGCGCCGTACATGCTTTCGAGGTTGAAGGTGCCCGCGTGCGCGACGAGCGTCTTGAACTTCACGGCCGGGTGGTCGTTGTGCCCGAGAATCCACTCGACCATGTAGCCGCCGTAAGAGGCGCCGGCCGCGGCCACATTATTCTTATCGACAAAGGGCATCGCGGCGACCTGTGCGACGCCGTTCATGATGTCCTCGTAAGCCTTGCCGCCCCAGTCGCCGGAGATTTCGTCTGTGAACTGCTGGCCGTAGCCGGTCGAGCCGCGCGGGTTCGGCAGGAAAGCCACGTACCCGGCCGCCGCGTAGACCTGCGGGTTCCAGCGGTAGCCCCAACTGTTGTTCCAAGAGCCTTGCGGCCCGCCGTGGATGAGCACGACGAGCGGGTACTTCTTCGACGGGTCGAAGTCGGGCGGTTTGACGAGCCAGCCCGAGACCTTCGTGCCGCCTGCGCCCGTCCACGTCAGCTCTTCCGCGGGTCGGAGCGAGAACTGCTTCATGAAAGTGTCGTTGTGGTGCGTCAGCGCGGCCGACTGGTTGGCAGAGCCGTTCAAGGGCGCGACGCCGTCCATGCGCGCCGTGTAAATCTCAGTCGGCCCGGCGGCGGTCGAGCGCGTGAAGACGAGGAGGCGGCTGTCCGCCGAGACCTTCACGTCGTCGTTGAACCCATTGACGAGCTTGTGCACCGAGCCGTCGGCGAGCGAGACGTTGAAGAGGGGCTGCTCGCCGCGCTCGCCCGAGGCGAAGTAGATCGAGCGTGAGTCGGGCGCGAAAGTGATGCTCTCGACGTTGGCGTCGAACTTCGAAGTCAGCTCGCGCGTCGTCTTAGCTTGGCGGTCGTAGAGCATCAGGCGCCAGCGGTCGCTCTCGAACGTCGGCGTCGCCTGCGAGCGGTAGGCGACGAAACGGCCGTCGGGCGAATACACAGGTGTCGAGTCGGCGCCCTTGTTGTCTCCCGTGAGTCTGCGGGGCTCGCCGCCCGTGACGGGCACGACGAAGATGTCGCTGTTCGTCGAGGTCGCCTCAAGCCGGTCGGTGTTGCGCGCGAAGGCAAGCTCCTTCGAGTCGGGCGAGAAGGCGTAGTCGGTCGGCCCGCCGACGGAGAAGGGCGGCGCGTCCCAGTCGCCGGGCGTCAGGTCGCGCGCAACGCCCCCTTCGGCCGAGGCGACGAAGACGTGCGTGCGCTTCGGCCCCTTCCAGTCCACCCAGTGGCGCACGAACAGTCGTGTGGTGACGTGCGGCTTGACCGGGTTCTTCTCGGCCGCCTCGTCGCGCTGCTTGTTGCACGCGTCGTCGGCGCAGTCGGGGTAAACGTCTGACGCGAAGGCGATCCACCTGCCGTCGGGCGACCAGACGGGGTCGCTCGCACTAGTCGAGATGTTCGTCAACTGCTTGGCGTCCGTGCCGTCGGGGTTCGTCGTCCAGATTTGGCCGCCCGAAGTGTAGGCGAGCCGCCGGCCGTCGGGCGACCAGCGGGGCGCGGACGCGGAGGCCGTGCCGGTCGTCAACTGCTTCGGCTCGCCGCCCGCCGTCGCGACGACGAAGATTTGCGTGCGGTTGCGGTTAGCGGGCACGTCCGGGACGGTGACCTGGTACGCGACCCAGCGCCCGTCGGGCGAGAGCTGCGGGTCTGCGACGCGCTGAATCTTGAGCATCTCCTGGACGCTGAAGCGCGCGGCCGGGCTCTGGGCCTGAACGGCGACGAAGGCCGAGAGCATAAGCGCGAGTGTGCACGCGCGTGTGAAGAGACTTGTCATGAGTTTCCTCCTGCGAGAAACATCCGGCATGTAAGCTTGGGCAGGTTCGCAGACGAAATTTAGCACGTGGGTTTAAGGATTTGAAATTTCAAATCTCAAATTTGAAATTTCGAATCCTTAAATCCTCTGTGCCTCCGCGTCTCCGTGTTCAACTCGTCCGCTATAACTTCTTGACAACTACGCGGAGCCTACTGCCTTCCGCTTACTTGTTATAAAGTTTGTTGACACCGGCGGCGGCGCTACGTCCCGCACCCGAACGTGAGCGACGAGCCGAGGGACAGCCTTTGCTACGCGGCGGTCAAATGACGAAATGAGGTAACGTGACGAAGCAAGAAGCTGCGTGCTCAATCTGTCGGCGGGTCGCGCTGTGGCGGGAAGGGCGCAACGCCCATGTCGTTCACGAGTTCGAGCACTCCGTCCTCGTGGTGGGCGACCACCAGTTCCACAGAGGCTACTGCCTGCTGCTGTTGAAGGAGCACGTCCGCGAGCTGCACGAGCTTGAGCCGGACATGTATCTCGCTCTGTCCCGAGAGCTGCTCGCGGCCGGGCGGGCGGTCGTCGAGACGTTCAGGCCATGGAAGATGAACTACTCCTGCTACGGCAACCTAGACCCGCACATACACTGGCACCTCTTCCCGCGCTACGACTCCGAGCCCGACCACCTCAATCACCCGTGGCTCCACGCGTCGGAGTTCAAAGACCACCTGATAGACGAAGAGACGGCCCGGGGCTTGGCCGCGCGAATCAGGGCGAACCTCGTCAACCCTTGAAAGAGGCCGGCGCCCCGAGGGGGAACCCGGCCTCCTGTTCTTAGTTCATCGTTCCTACTTCGTCGTTCAGGGCTACGGCAGGCTCGTCAGTTCTTCGATGCGCGCGCGGACAGCGCGGGCGAGGAGGCGCGTCTCGGCGGGCGTGTAGTTGGCGGCGCGGAAGAGGGCGGCGAGCTGGCCGTCGGTGAGGGGCGCGAGCCGCTCGCCGATCCAGCGCGCGTGCTCGACCTTGACCTTCTCGACGACCCCCTTGTTCACGCCCGTGAAGTGGAAGTCCACGTAGCCGTCCTCAACCTTGTCGATGAACTTCGAGTCGGCGTAATCCTCGGGCTCGTTGCGGCTGCGCGTGAGGCGCCAGAGTGGGCCGAGGCCGCCCGTCTTGCCGAACGTCGCGCCGAGGTCGCTGATGGCGTAGCGCAACTCGCCCGACCCGGCGGTGTGCAGGATGACGTTGTTCTCGTCCTTCAAGTCCCAGTTGTTGACGAGCACCATCAAGACTTTGAGCCCGTCCAGCTCGCGCGTGCCCGAGAAGGGGTTGTTCGCCCAGCTCCACTCGCCGTGCCGCTTGACGCCTTCGGGGCGCGCCTCGAAGCGCACGTTCGTGAACGTCCCCTTGCCGGGGATGGTCACGCGCGGGACGAGGTAGGTGATCTCCGTCTCGTAGCCCGCGGCCCAGATGAGCCGCGAGGCCACGGTCTCGGACTGCGCCTCCCTGCCGAGCTTGGCAACCCACTCGCGGCCGCGCGAGTCGCGCACGCGGTACTTCTTCGACCAGCCGCCCTTCTCCTCCTTGATGAGGGTCAGGCGGCGCGTCGCCGGGCGCATCGCCGCGCCGCCCGGCCCCGCCGCGAGGTTGAGCTTAGCCGGGTCGCGCTCGCGCCAAAGCATGGGCGTCCCCTTCGGCAGCGACTTCTTTTTCTTCTTGTCCTGCGCGGGCGCTGCGGGCGCCAGCAACAACAGCAACGCGACGAACGCCACGAGACTTCGAGTCATCATCCCTTTTGCAAACATCTCCATCTGACGCGCACGGCGGCCGCCGGCTCGAAAGCGCGGCCGAAGCCCTGCGCCCGTCCTCCTTCATGTTGATGCGGGAGAAATTGGAGTGATAGTACCAAAGGCAAGTAGCCAGGAGCCAGTAGTCAGTAGCCGTTAGTCAGGCAGGCGTCGTTCAAACCCTGCGGTTGTCATCCTCAACGTCCGCGGCGCGGAGCGCTACTGACTACTGTCTACTGGCTACTGCTTTAACCCCGGCTTCACGGCGCGCTCCTTCCGCGCGGACTGCTCGTCGGGCGGGAGGAGTGACCAGAGCCAGCTCACGGC
Source organism: uncultured Pyrinomonadaceae bacterium (assembly GCA_964246655.1). Lineage (GTDB taxonomy): Bacteria > Acidobacteriota > Blastocatellia > Pyrinomonadales > Pyrinomonadaceae > QHXN01. The sequence continues at coordinate 246 of CAXTSK010000404.1, read as the reverse complement.
GCGTTCGAGCTGCTTGCGGTCGCCGGACTGCAAAGCCTCCTGCCCCTGCGCGACCCAGCGCGCGGCCTCCTCCTGGTTGACGTACTGGCGGCCGTCGCGCGCGAGGTATTGATACCAGTCCTCCCAGAACCAGTCCTGCGCGTGGAGCACCTGCGTGCGCAGCGCGCGCAGGGCCGCGGCCGCCTTCTTCACGCCGCGCACGTCGCCGCGCGTCGCCGCCTCCGACAGCTCGCGCCTGAGCCCTGC
>CAXTSK010000403.1:0-5278 GCA_964246655.1 uncultured Pyrinomonadaceae bacterium | reverse complement strand
GACCTCGGCGGCCACTCGCTCTTAGCCACGCAGTTGATCGCCAGAGTCCGCGAGGCGTTCGGCGTCGAGTTGCCGCTGCGCGAGTTGTTCGAGTCGCCGACGGTGGCGGCGATGGCCGCGCACGTCGAGTCGGCACGCGAGCGCGGTGAAGAGTCAGCGGCCCCGCCGCTCGTACCGGTCGGGCGCGGCGGGGAACTCCCGCTCTCGTTCGCGCAGCAGCGGCTCTGGTTCTTAGACCAGATGGAGCCGGAAGGCTCGGCTTACAACATGCCGGGCGGGGTGCGGCTGCGCGGGCGGCTCGACGTGGACGCGCTGCGGCGCACGCTGACGGAGGTCGTCCGCCGCCACCAAGTCCTGCGCACGACCTTCCTGACAATCGGCGGGCGTGCCGTGCAGCGCATAGGTGAGCCGCGCGCGTTCACGCTGCCGGTCATCGATCTCAGCGGGCTGGACGAGCAGACTCGCGAGGCGGAGGCGCAGCGCCTCGCGGACGAAGAGGCTTTGCGCCCCTTCGACCTCTCTAGTGATTTGATGCTGCGCGTACGACTCCTGCGTCTCGCCACAGAAGAACACGTCGCGCTGCTGACGCTGCACCACATCGCCTCGGACGGCTGGTCGATGGGCGTGCTCGTCAACGAGGTCGCCGCACTCTACGCCGCCTTCGCCTCCGGCTCGCCTTCGCCCCTCGCGGAGCTGCCCGTGCAGTACGCCGACTACGCCCTCTGGCAGCGCGAGTGGCTGCAAGGCGAAGTGCTCGAACGCCAGCTCTCCTACTGGCGCGAGCGCCTCTCGGGCGTCGAGCCGCTTGAGCTGCCGACCGACCGACCGCGCCCGGCCGTACGCTCGAACCGCGGCGCGTCCGAGCGCGTCGTCATCGACCGCGACCTGACGGCCGCGTTGCGCGCCCTCTGCCGTAGCGAAGGCGTGACGCCGTTCATGCTGCTGCTGGCAGGCTTCAAGGCGCTGCTGCATCGCTACACGGGGCAGCGGGATGTCGTCGTCGGCACGCCCGTCGCGGGTCGCAGCCGCACGGAGTTGGAAAGTCTCATCGGCTTCTTCGTCAACACCCTTGTCCTGCGCACCGAGGTCAAAGCCGACGAGAGCTTCCGCGAGTTGCTGCGCCGCGTGCGTGAGGGCTCGCTCGAAGCGTACGCGCATCAGGAGGCGCCGTTCGAGAGACTGGTCGAGGAGTTATCGACGGGGCGCGACCTGAGCCGGCACCCGCTCTTCCAGGTGATGTTCGCCATGCAGCCGGGCGGCGGTTCTCCCCAACTGCCGGGGCTGGAACTGAGCCCGGCGGGCGGCGAGCGCGGTGCGGCGAAATTCGACCTCCTGCTGCTGGCGGCCGAGGGCGAGGCCGAGATCACCTGCGTGCTCGACTACAGCACGGACTTGTTCGAGGCGGAGACGGTGCGGCGGATGCTCGGGCATTTCGCGCGCCTGCTGGAAGCGGCCGCGGCCGAGCCGGACTGCGCGGTCGCAGAGTTGACATTGCTCGGAGAGACGGAGCGCCGACGACTGCTCGTCGAGTGGAACGACACCGCGCGTGCTTACGCCGAAGACTCCTGCATCCACGAACTCTTCGAGCGGCAGGCGGCACTGACGCCGCACGCCGTGGCTGTGTCCGACGCCGACGTGCGTCTCACGTACGCGGAACTCGACGCGCGCTCGAACCAACTGGCGCACCATCTGCGGCGCCGCGGCGTCGCCGCCGAATCACTCGTCGGCGTCTGCCTCGAACGCTCCGCCGAACTGTTGGTCGCGCTGCTCGGGGTGCTCAAGGCGGGCGCGGCCTACGTCCCGCTCGACCCTTCATACCCTTCGGAGCGCCTTGCCTTCATGCTCACGGACTCGGGCGCGCGCGTGCTGCTCACCGAGGGCCGACTCGGCGACGGCCTCGGGGGCGAGCGTGTCGAGGTCATACGCATCGACGCCGACCGCGCGGAGGTCAGCGCCGAGGCCGCCGAGAGTCTGGGCCGGGTTTCTCTGCCCGACAACCTCGCCTACGTCATCTACACGTCAGGCTCGACGGGCAGGCCGAAGGGCGTCGCGATAGCCCATCGGAATACGGTCGCGCTGGTCGGCTGGGCGTTAGACGTTTTCGGCGTAGAGGAACTGCGCGCCGTCCTGTTCTCCACCTCGACGTGTTTCGACATCTCCATCTTCGAGATGTTTGTGCCGCTCTCCGTCGGCGGCCGTGTCATCGTCGCGGAGAACGCCCTGCACCTGCCGGGGCTGCGCGACGCCGACGAGGTCACTTTAATCAACACCGTCCCGTCGGCCATCGCCGAACTGTTAAGAAGCAGCGGCCTGCCTCCCAACGCACACACCGTCAACCTCGCGGGCGAGCCTTTGCAGCACTCGCTCGCGCAGAAGGTCTACGCGCAAGAAGGCGTGCGCCGCCTGTTCAACCTCTACGGCCCGACGGAAGACACGACCTACTCGACTTACACTTTAGTCGCGAAGGGCTCGGACACGGCCCCTACAATCGGCAGGCCCATCTGGAACACGCGCGGCTTCATCCTCGACCGCTTCATGCGTCCCGTCCCCACCGGAGTCGTCGGCGAACTCTACCTCGCCGGCCGCGGCCTCGCGCGCGGTTACCTCGGCCGCCCGTCGCTCACCGCCGAGCGCTTCATCCCGGACCCCTTCGCTCTTCAGCCCGGCGGCCGCCTCTACCGCACGGGCGACCGCGCGCGTTACCTCTCCGACGGCCAGATCGAGTTCCTCGGCCGCGCCGATCATCAGGTGAAGATTCGTGGCTTCCGCATCGAGCCGGGCGAAGTCCAGGCGGCGCTGCTCAAACACGAGGCCCTGCGCGAGTGCGCGGTCGTGCCCCGTGACGAAGTCGGCGGAGGCAAGCGCCTCGTCGCCTACTACGTGGCCGAGCAGGAGGGCGCGCCCGTCAACGCTGCGGCGCTGCGCGAACACCTGCGCGGCCGTCTGCCCGACTACATGGTGCCGTCGGCCTTCGTGCAACTCGACGCGCTGCCCTTGACGCCCAACGGCAAGCTCGACCGCAAGGCTTTGCCCGAGCCCGACGCGAGCCGCGAGGCCGGCGGCGGTGACTACCTGCCGCCGCGCGACGAGTTGGAGGCAGGCGTCGCGACCCTCTGGCAGTCGGTGCTCGGCATCGAACGCGTCGGGGTGAATGACAACTTCTTCGACTTCGGCGGCCACTCGCTGCTCGCCACGCAACTCGCCGCACGCTGCCGCGAGGCGTTCGGCGTCGAACTGCCGCTACGCCGTCTCTTCGAGGCTCCGACCGTCGCCGCGACGGCCGCCTACATCGCCGAGTCGCTGCGCGGAAGTGACGGCAAGGCACTTCCTCCCTTAATGAAAGTGGGGCGCGGCGGGGAACTCCCGCTCTCGTTCGCGCAGCAGCGGCTCTGGTTCTTAGACCAGATGGAGCCGGAAGGCTCGGCTTACAACATGCCGGGCGGGGTGCGGCTGCGCGGGCGGCTCGACGTGGACGCGCTGCGGCGCACGCTGACGGAGGTCGTCCGCCGCCACCAAGTCCTGCGCACGACCTTCGCGGCCGAAGCCGGCAGGCCGAGTCAGCGTATACATGATCCTTTGCCGTTCGCGCTGCCGCTCATCGACTTGAAGGGGCTGCCTGCCGGCGTGCGCGATGCGGAGGCGCGGCGCCTCGCGGACGAAGAGGCTCTGCGTCCCTTCGACCTTTCGCGCGGGCCGCTGCTGCGCGCGCGTCTGTTGCGCCTGTGCGACGAAGAGCACACGCTGTTGCTGACGCTGCACCACATCGCCTCGGACGGCTGGTCGATGGGCGTGCTCGTCCGCGAGGTCGCCGCACTCTATTCGGCTTTCGCTTCCGGCATGGGTTCGCCGCTGCCCGAACTGCCCGTGCAATACGCGGACTACGCGGTCTGGCAGCGCGAATGGCTACAGGGCGAAGTGCTCGAAGCCCAACTCTCCTACTGGCGCGAGCGCCTCTCGGGCGTCGAGCCGCTTGAGCTTCCCACAGACCGCCCGCGTCCGCCCGCGCGCTCACACCGCGGCGCCTCCGAAAGCATATCCATTGGCCGCCAACTCACGTCCGCCCTTCACGCGCTCTGCCGCGAGGAGGGCGTGACGCCGTTCATGCTGCTGCTGGCGGGCTTCAAGGCGCTGCTGCATCGCTACACCGGGCAGAGCGACGTGATGGTGGGCACGCCGGTCGCCGGACGCACGCGGACGGAGGTCGAAGGGCTCATCGGCTTCTTCGTCAACACCCTTGTCCTGCGCACCGAGGTCAAAGCCGACGAGAGCTTCCGCGAACTGCTCCGCCGCGTGCGCGAGGTGACGGTGGGTGCGTACACCCATCAGGAGGTGCCGTTCGAGCATCTGTTGGAAGAGTTGGCACCGGCGCGCGACCTCAGTCGTAACCCGCTGTTCCAGGTCTTCTTCAACATGGCCAACTTCCCCGCGGAGGAGTTGGAGTTGGCGGGGCTTTCGGCCGAGTCGCTGCCGCTGCCGGAGATCGGCTCGAAGTTCGACCTGACCGTCTACGTGAAGGACGAGCCGGAGGGCATACGCCTGACGCTCTCCTACAACACGGACATCTTCGAGCCGGCGCGGATGGCGGAGATGCTTGAGCAGTACAGGCAGCTACTCGCGCAGGCCGTCGGCAGGGTTGACGAGAGCATCGCGCGTTTCTCGCTCGCCACCCGGAGGGCAGAGGCGCTGCTGCCGGACCCGCGGCGGCCGTTGAGCCGGACGCGGCAGACTCCCGCGCACGCGCTCTTCGCGCGCCGGGCCGCACTCGCGCCCGAACGCGCGGCGCTGGTGTGCGGGCGCGAGACGTGGACTTATCAAGAGTTGAACGAGCGCGCCAACCGCCTCGCGCACTACCTGATGGCGTGCGGCGTCGGGCGGCAGGACGTGGTCGCCGTCTACGCGCACCGCAGCCCCGCGCTCGTGTGGGCGATGCTCGGCGCGCTGAAGTCGGGCGCAGCCTTCATGATGCTCGACCCCGCCTACCCGGCCGCGCGTCTCGCCGCGTACCTCGGAACGGCCGCGCCGCGCGCGTGGCTCCAACTCGCCGCCGCGGGGGCGCCGCCCGCCGAGCTTGAAGAGTGTCTGAACGGCCTCCCGCTGCGCACGCGTCTCGTCCTGCCTGCGGCGGGCGAAGCTTGCGAAGTGCTCGACACATGCTCGCCCGAAGAGACGGACGTGGCGACGGAGTTGTCAGACCTCGCCTACGTCGCCTTCACGTCTGGCTCCGCCGGAAAGCCGAAGGCCGTGCTCGCGAGCCACAGTGCGTTCATACACTTCACCC
>CAXTSK010000402.1:0-5292 GCA_964246655.1 uncultured Pyrinomonadaceae bacterium | reverse complement strand
GTCGTCGGCCTCGATCTGTCTGCCCGAGGCGATGATGACGGCGCGCTCGACGGCGTTCTCAAGCTCGCGGACGTTGCCGGGCCAGTCGTAGTTGACGAGCGCGCGCAAAGCCTCGCGCGAGATGCCCGAGACGAAGCGGCCGGTCTTCTGCTTGTAGTGTTCGAGGAAGTGTATGACGAGCGTGTGGATGTCCTCGCGCCGCTCGCGCAGGGGGGGGACATGGATGGGGAAGACCGAGAGGCGGTAGTAGAGGTCGCGGCGGAACGTGCCCTGCTCGGAGGCGCGCGCGAGGTCTACGTTCGACGCGGCGATGACGCGCACGTCCGCGCGCAAGACCTCGCCGCTCCCGACGCGCGCGAACTCGCCGTCCTGAAGCACGCGCAGCAGACGCACCTGCGCCGACAGACTCATCTCGCCGATTTCGTCTAAAAAGAGCGTGCCGCCGTCGGCCTCCTCGAAGCGACCCCGGCGACGCTGGCGTGCGTCGGTGAAGGCGCCGCGCTCGTGGCCGAAGAGTTCCGATTCGAGGAGCGACTCGGGTATCGCGCCGCAGTTGAGCTTAACGTACGGGCCTTCCTTGCGGCGCGAGTTGTAATGGATGAGGTTGGCGAGCAGCTCCTTGCCCGTGCCCGACTCGCCCTGAATGAGGACGGAGGTCTGCGTGTCGGCGACGTTGAGGGCCAATTCGCGCGCGCGGAGGATGACGGGCGACTGTCCGATGATGCGGTCTTCGGCGTGGCGCTCGTGCAGCGCGCTCCGCAAACGCATCACCTCGGCCGAAAGCTGGTCGCGCTCTAAGGCAGTGCCGATCTGCACGGCGATGCCTTCGACTAACGCGACCTCATGTTCGTCGAAAGCCTCGCGCGGCTCGCCCCAGACGAAGCCAAGCAGGCCGAAGGTCTGACTCCGAATTGTCACCGGCGCGACGAGCGCCGCGCGGCCGCCGAGCGTGGCGTTGAAGGCGAACCGCACCGGCTCGGGCAGGTCGGAGTCGATGACGCGCAGCGTGCGCGGCGCGGCGAGGAGTTCCACGACCGCGGGGAAGGCCGAGATGTCAATGGACTTGCCGTGCGACTCGATCAGCTCGCGCACGCGCAGCGTCGTCGCGTGCGGCGCGGCCTTGAACGCCGCGAGGCTGATCGACTGGCCCGAAGGCTCGACGACGCCGAGCGCACAGTAGTCGGCGCCGACCAGTTCGTTGGCGCGCTCTAAAACGTGCGAGGTCAACTCGCCGAAGTCCGAGCGCGAGTTGAGCAGGTTGGCGATCTCAAGGAGCGCGCGCGTGCGGCTCGCCTCGCGCTGACTCTCGGTGTAGAGGCGCGCGTACTGGTAGCCGACGGCGATCTGGCGCGCGATGGACTGGATGAGCGCGACCTCCTCGTCGTCCCAGTGGCGCAGGCCGCGCGTCATGTGCAGGCCCAACAGTCCGAGCACGTTGCCGTCCAATACGACCGGCACGATGAGGAGCGAGCGCGTGCCAAGGGAAGGCGGCAGGAGCGACGCGCGCGGGTCGAGGCCGAGCGCGGCCGTGTCGTCGAGACGGATGGGGCGCGCGAAGTCGAAGCGCTCGGCGAGCTGGCCGAAGTCGATGGGGATCGACGTGCCTAAAGAAGAGGGCACGTCGGCGGCGGCGCGCCACTCGTGGCTGATGCGCAGCTCGCCCGCGCGGACGCGCTGCACCACGTCGCAGCGGTCAACGTCCATCATGCGGCCGAGTTCGGCGACGACGGCGTGGAGAAACTTGTCGAGGTCTATCTCGGAATGGATGTTGGGGGCCAGGCGGTCGATGAGCGCCTCGCGCGCCTCGTGCATCCGCGCCTTACGCTCGCGCGTAAGCGTCTGCACATTCGAGCCCGGTATCGGTCTTTGCGCGGACAACTGCTTGCGGGTTCTCCTTCGGATGAGCTTGAAAGTCTCGCTCTCGGACTGCGGCGGCCGTCCCGGGTGAGGGGAGAATCACGCACCACTTCGGCCACACGCCCCTTGGAGTTTTTATCGGGCGCAAATCATAGCAAGGCGAGTAGGGGAAGGCAAAAGGGGAAAACGAAGTAGGCAGTAGGCAGTTAAAAACTTCTTGCCTGAACTGCCTGCCGCCGTCTGCCTACTGCCTACTTAGTTCGAGGGCAGGAGGTTGAAGTAGGTGGTGGCTTCTTCGGGCGTGAGCACGGGGTGGTAGGTCTTGCCGTAGCGGTCGGTGATGATGCGGACGTAATTCTGGGTCTCGCCGAAGGGCGGGACGCCCTCGTACTTATCGACGTTGCCCTCGCCGGCGTTGTAGGCCGCGAGCGCGAGCGTGACGTTGCCGTCGAAGCGCTTGAGGAGGAAGCGCAGATACTTCGTGCCGGCCGTGACGTTCGACTCGATGTCGTTGCGGTCTTCGCAGCCGAAGCGCTTGGCCGCCGCGGGCATCAACTGCATGAGCCCCTGCGCGCCGACGTGCGACTCGGCGTCGGTCTTGTACTTCGACTCCTGCCAGATGACGGCGTGGATGAGACGCGGGTCAACGCCGAGGTTGCGGCCCGTGCGCGCGATGACGAGGTCGAGGTCGTGGTCGCCGGACGTGGGCACGTCCGAGGGGATGAAGTCGTCGAGAGAGATCATGGCGTTCACCGTCGAGGCCGAGACCGGCGCGAGCACGCGCGTGAACGGACTGTCAATAAAATTCGAACCGACGAAGAGGACAATGACGGCGAAGACAACGTTCTTAAAAGAGCGCAGGGGCTTACGAGGGGTAAAGTGCATTCTCGGTCGTTCTCCATGTGAGCTAGTGACCTCTGCATTCGCTTCTAAGGGCCAGCGAGGTCGGCGATTCCTACTTGCACATCGCCAGCGATGCACGGGGTTTAGGGGCTACGCATGGTGGAAACGAACGGCCGCGAAACTCGCAAATGAGCACAGCCTGTCGAAACCGTAAACTTAGATGAAGAGGTTGCGATCCGGTTGCATTGGGCGGATTAAAGCTTTACATCTAAGTGGTTGAAATGTATGCCTTTAAGGCAACCAGCCTTAAGTGACTGAAGGCTTACGAGTTGTCCTTCACGCCTTTCATGATAAGAGGCGTCCTGGTACTCTCGAAGTCGTTTTCGCGTATCGAAGGCAGACAAAGTTTTTCGATTTTTCGGCGACAATTTTTCGCGTCAATCTGGTGTAGTAGACGCGAACGCAACAACGCGCATCGAAGGTTGCAAGGCGTTTGCAAGCGAAACGTTTGTCCGTATAATTTCCTGCGGGACGATTAACGAATTCAGCTTCTATATAAGGTCAGGAGAAAAGGATGCCGATATACGAATACTCTTGTAAGAAGTGCGGCGCGCACATGGAGGTGATGCAGAAGGTCTCGGACAAGCCTCTGGCGCGCCACGCGAAGTGCGGCGGGAAGCTTGAGAAGGAATGGTCGCGCACCGGTTTTCAGTTCAAGGGCTCGGGCTGGTACGTGACCGACTACGCGGGCAAGAAGTCGGACTCTAAAGACTCGAAGGAGTCGAAAGAGGGTGGCGAGGCGAAGGAGTCAAAGGCCGAGAGCACGACAGAGGTGAAGTCAACGGACGCCAGCGCGAAGGCTGAGGTGAAGCCCTCGAAGAATGAGAAGAAATCAAAGGGCACACACATCCCGAGCTAATGAGGAAGTCTAAGAACATGCGCCCGCAGCTCAAGACCGTGACCACGCTCATCGCGATGGGCCTCCTACTCGCGGCGTTAGCGTCGGGGCAGGCGGGGCGGCGCGGGGGCGGCGAGACCGAGGTCGGCAAAGAGCGCGGCATGCTCCTCAACGTGACGGCCGCGCGCGAGGACGGGTCGGAGGAGCGCGTGACGGCGAAGGAGGTCTCGATCTACGACGGCGGGCAGGAGCAGCGGATTCAATCCTTCACGCCCGACCCCACGCCCGCGCGCATCGTCATCCTCGTGGACAACTCGCTGGGGCTGCGCGCCGACGTGGAGAAGTTGCAGAAGGCGACGCGCGAGTTCGCCTACGAGATTTACGAGGGCGACCAGGTGATGGTCGTCGGCTTCGACCAGCAGCCGGAGATCATCTCGGATTGGACGGACGACGCGAAGAAGGTCGAGGCGGCGCTGCCCCTCTTCCGCAAGCAGGGCGAGCCGCACCTCTTCGACGCGCTCTCGGCCGTCATCAACGACGCCCTCGGCCCGCTCGTCGGCCGCGTGCGCAAGCGGGTCATCGTGCTCGTCGCCGACGGGCTCGACCGCGGCAGCCGCACGCACTTCGAGAAGGTCTACGGCGACCTCCTGCGGCAGGACATCACGGTCTACGCGCTCCAGATTCCCGACCGCACGGGCGGCGCGCTCCGCCGCGACCAGCTCAAGCCCGGGCAGGCCATCCAGAAATTGACCGACGGGACGGGCGGCCGCGTGCTCTCCGTCAACGACTCGCGCGACGCGGCCAAGATCATCTGCGACGAGTTGCGCAAGAACCGCTACGTGCTCGCCTACACGCCGACGAGCCTCCCGCTCTACGACGCGCGCCGCCTCCTCGTCCTCGCCAACGACGGCATCAACATCCGCCACAAGCTGCAACAGCCGGGGCAGTAGCGAGTAGTCAGTAGTCAGTAGTCAGTAGAAGAACAGGCGGCGCGTTCGGCTTATGACCGGGTGCGCCGCCTCTCTTTCTACCGGCTACCGCTACGAACTATCGTGGCGTCCTCCACGCCCGGCGCGAAGTGATGTTCACCGATGGTGGCGGCCGACCGCGTTTCGGCTACGGCTAGAACGCGTCGATACTGGTGAGGGAGACAACGGTCTGGCCGAAATTTGTGATGTCGCGCCCCCTGAAAAACTCCCTGACCTGTATCCCGAAGGCGAAAATCTCGCCTTTCTGGAACGATTTGCCGATCCCGAAATGGCCGATATTTGCGTTAACCACTAAATCATAAACGCCGGACGGCTCAGTGTCCCCCGGGTCCCACTTCCTTTCCTCGACCAGGACCTCATAATCCTCGCTTCCAACGTTCGGCGGATTCTCGGACTCCGAGCCGAGGTTGGTGATTCTGAAATTATTCCCCCTCAGCCCGGTCACGGGCTGACCGTCATCGGCGCGCGAGACGGAAACGCATACCTTCAACAGACCTAACGTGCCATCATGTTTCTCGTTTGACACCGCTTCAACAATCAATCTCGCCATCTCGATTTGCCTCCTTATGTCTAACGGCTGGTGAAGCACTTGAGAAAGTGTGCTGGTGCTCGGTTCAGAATGGGGAGCGATAATAGCTAAAACTAAACGCCCCTGAAGGGGGAGGCGGGCGGGCCGTGGGGTTGCCCGCCTCCGGTGTGTTGAGG
>CAXTSK010000401.1:0-5294 GCA_964246655.1 uncultured Pyrinomonadaceae bacterium | reverse complement strand
GGGCGATCCGGTTACAATTTTTGAGCAGGCAGTAGGCAGATGGCGGTAGGCAGTTTGCGTTGAGCCCCGGAGGGGCGGCATGTTTATAGTTATGAAGTTAAATTCACACCGAGCCCCGTCAGGGGCGACATGTGACATGCCGCTCCTCCGGAGCTTGGAAATCTAATAAATGCTCTGAGCTATAAACATGCCGCCCCTCCGGGGCTCAACCCTCTTCACTGCCTACTGCCTACTGCCTACTGCCTACTGCTTTACAAATTTTCCGGGGGCGAAATTGATAAGGCGGCGCGCGGTCGTTTATACTTGCGCTCGCTCAAGAAGTTTGAAGACCGGACGGGTTTACGCGTGAGAGTTCCCCTGTGACAACTGCCTCACAGCAAGAGGTGACCAGACTGCTCGTCCGCTTGACGGACGGCGACCGCGGGGTGCTCGACGACCTTCTGCCCGTCGTCTACGGCGAGTTGCGGCGCCTCGCCGCGAGCTACCTGCGCAAGGAGCGCGTCGGCCACACCCTGCAACCGACGGCGCTCGTCCACGAGGCGTACATGCGGCTCGTGGATCAGACGCAGGTGCAGTGGCAGAACCGCGCGCACTTCTTCGGCGTCGCCGCGCAGATGATGCGCCGCATCCTCGTCGATCACGCGCGCGCGCACGAGGCCGAGAAGCGCGGCGGCGAGTTCCAGAAGCTCTCGCTCGACGAGAACCTCGACGCCGCGGGCGGCGAGCGCGACGTGAACCTCGTCGCGCTGGACGACGCGCTCAACCGTCTGGCCGAGATGGACCCGCAGAAGTCGAAGATCGTCGAGCTGCGCTTCTTCGGCGGACTCTCCGTCGAGGAGACGGCCGAAGTCCTCGGCGTCTCGGCGCCGACGGTTAAGCGGCAGTGGCGCATGGCGAAGGCGTGGCTCTACGGGCAGGTGAAGAGTGAGTGAATGGTGAATAGTGAATAGTAAATAGTTCTTCCTTCTCTCCGGGACTCGTCCTCTCCTCACGCGTCGTGCAACGCTCAACCGCTGTTCACCATCTAGCGAATACAATCGACTTTTTATTCGTCATCTACCATTCACCATTTACTATTCACCATTCACTAACCGATGACCCCCGAGCGCTGGCGGCAGATTGAGGATTTGTTCCAGACGGCCGTGGACTTGCCGCCGTCGGAGCGCCCGCGCTTCATCCGGCAGGCGGCGTCCGGCGACGAGACGCTCTTCGAGCAGGTCGTCGCGCTCGTCAACCAGTACGAGTCGGCCGGCGACTTCATCGAGGAGCCCGCGCTCAACGCCTCGCAGTTCAACCCCACAGACCCTTTCGTCACCTCGCCGATCACCGGCCCGCTCGACCTCGTCGATCCGTCCATCGGCCGCCGCATCGGCGCCTACATCCTCTCGCGCGAAGTCGGCCGCGGCGGCATGGGCGCCGTCTACGAGGCGTTCCGCGCCGACGGCGAGTTCCGCCAGCGCGTCGCCGTCAAGCTCATCAAGCGCGGGATGGACACCGACTTCATCCTCCGCCGCTTCCGCAACGAGCGCCAGATTCTCGCGACGCTCGACCACCCCTACATCGCGCGCCTCCTCGACGGCGGGACGACCGCCGACGGCCTCCCGTACTTCGTCATGGAGTACATCGAGGGGCTACCGGTTTATCGTTACTGCGACGAGCGACAGTTGACAGTGGCGGAGCGTTTGCGCCTCTTCTCGATGGTCTGCGACGCGGTCAACTACGCGCACCAGAAGCTCGTCATCCACCGCGACATCAAGCCCTCGAACATCATGGTCACGCCGGGCGGCGTGCCGAAGCTTTTAGACTTCGGCATCGCCAAACTCTTGAACCCCGAGTTCGCCGGTGAGATCACGCTCGACCCGACGGCGACGGCGATGCGTTTGATGACGCCCGAGTACGCCGCGCCCGAGCAGGTCAGGGGCGAGCCCGTCTCGCCCGCGACCGACGTGTACTCGCTCGGCGTGCTGCTCTACGAGATTCTCACCGGCCACCGCCCGTACCGCCTCCGTCACCGCTCGCCGCACGAGATGGCGCGCGTCATCTGCGAGGAGGAGCCGCCGCACCCTTCGGTGCGCATCACGAGCCCCGAAGACCTCCTGCCCGCGAACCCCGTGGGCGGGAAGCGCTCCGACGAGTCGGACACGCTCGGCTACCTCTACTGGTGCCGCGGCGCGACGGTCGAGACCTTGCGGCGCGAGCTGGCGGGCGGCCTCGACAACGTCGTGATGAAGGCGCTGCGGAAAGAACCCGCGCACCGCTACCGCACGGCCGACGAGCTGCGCGATGACATCGCGCGCTACGTCGAAGGCCGCCCCGTCTCGGCCCCGCCCTTCTTCCCCGCGGGCTCGGGCTCGGCGCGCAAGGAGGCCGCGCGCGACGAACGCCGCGCGCTCCCCGACGAGACCTCGCTCGCCGTCCTCCCCTTGAAGGTTCACGAATCGACGGGCGGCTTAGAGGCGGGCGGCGAATACCTCGGCGTCGGGCTCGCCGACGCGCTCATCACGCGGCTCGGCTCCCTGCGCCGCTTCACGCTGCGGCCCACGTCGAGCGTGCTGCGGTACCGCGGTCAGGACGCGGACCCGCTCGCGGCCGGTAGAGAGCTGGGCGTCGCCTACGTGCTCGAAGGGCGCGTGCGGCGCGCGGGCCAGACGCTGCGCGTGACGATGCAACTCCTCGACGTGCGCGCGGGCTCGGCCGTCTGGGCCGGGCAGTTCGACGAGGAGACGGCCGACGTTCTGCAACTCGAAGACTCCATCTCCGAGCAGGTCGCCGAAGCGCTCGTGCCGCAGCTCACGGGCGGCGAGCGCCTGCGCTTGCAGAAGCGCGGGACGGACAACGCCAGCGCTTATGAAGAGTACATGCGCGGGCGCTATCACTGGAACACCTTCAACGAGGAGGGCTTCGCGCGCGCGCTCGTCCACTACAGCCGCGCTGTCTCGCTCGACCCCGACTACGCGCTCGCCTACGCGGGCATCAGCGACTATTACAACGTGCTCGGCGTCTACGCCATCCTCCCCTTCTCCGAAACCAGCGCCGCCGCGCTCGAAGCCGCGCGCAAGGCGGTGGGCCTCGACCCCGGACTGGCCGAAGGGTGGGCCGCGCTCGGCTTCGCCACGCTCACGCACGACCTGGATTGGGAGGAGGGCGAGCGCCACCTGCGTCGCGCGCAGGAGTTGAATCCGAACTACGTGACGGGCCGCCTGTGGCTCTCCTTCTTCCTCGGCATGGAGGGGCGCTTTGACGAGGCGCTCAACATCGCGCGGCGCGCTTTGGAGATCGCGCCCTTAACGCCGCTCGTTCGCCACACGCTCAACTGGAACCTCTACCACGCGCGCCGCTTCGACGAGGCGGCGGCCTCCGCGCGCGTGCTCATCTCGACCGAGCCCGACTACGGCCTCGGCCATCTGCTCTTAAGCCTCGCGCTCGCGCAGGCGGGGCGGTACGACGAGGCCCGGGAGACCTGCGAGAAGGCCGTGAGCCTGCTCGGGCGCAGCCCCTACTCGCTCTGCTTCCTCGCGGCCCTGAACGCGCACGCCGGCCGCGACCGCGAGGCGCGCGAGATGCTCGCAGAGGTCGAGCGTCTGGGCGAGTCGCGCTACGTCTCGCCCTACATGCTTGCGCTCGTCTACGCACAGCTCGGCGACGCGGAGCGCGCGTTGAAAGAGTTGGGGAACGCCGTCGAGATCGTGGACGCGCGGCTCGCGTGGCTCGGCGTAGACCCCCTGTTCGACCCCGTCCGCAACCTGCCGCGCTTCCGCGAAGTGCTGCGCCGGACGAACAACCCCGTCGCCTCGCGCCGCGACGACGTGCACGCGTCCGAGCCGCCCACGGGTCAGAAGTCGCTCGCCGTGCTCCCGCTCAAGGTCATCGCCACGCCCGGCGCGGAAGGCACGGGCGACGAATACCTCGGCGTCGGTCTGGCGGACGCGCTCGTGACGCGCCTGTCGAACGTCCACCGCTTCATCATCCGCCCCACGTCGAGCGTGCTGCGTTATCAAGGCCCGGGCGCAGACCCGCTCGCGGCCGGTCGAGAACTGGGCGTTGACTTCGTCGTTGACGGAACCATCCGCCGCGCGGGTCAGACGTTGCGTGTGACGGCACAACTCCTCGACGTGGCCGAGGGCGCGACGAAGTGGGCCGGGCGCTTCGACGAGGAGTACACGGACGTACTTCAACTTGAAGACATCATCTCGGAGCAGGTCGCGGCGGCGCTCCTGCCCCACCTCTCGGGCGACGAGCGGATGAAGCTCCAGAAGCGCGGCACGGATGACGCCGAAGCATTCGAGGCTTACATGCGCGGCCGTTATCACTGGTACACGATGAGCGCCGACGGCTTCGCCAAGGCTTACGCCTGCTACCGCCGCGCCGTCACGCTCGACCCGCGCTTCGCCGCCGCGCACGCCGGGGTCGCCGAGTACCACTGCTGGCTCGCCGTCTACGGGCTGGCGCCGCCCGCCGAGCAGCTCGCCGCCGGGCGCGAGTCCGCGCAGCTCGCCATCACACTCGACGATAACCTGGCCGAGGCGCACACCTCGCTCGGGCTCAGCCTGGTGACGCATGCCACGCAATGGCAGATGGCGGGCGAGCACTTCCGCCGCGCCATCGAGCTGAACCCGAACTACACGCAGTCGCACGCGCACTACGCCTGCCAGCTCGCGATGGAGGCGCGCTTCGACGAGTCGATTACAGAGGCGCAGCGCGCGTGCGAGTTAGACCCGCTCAACCCCTTCAACTTCTACTTCCTCGCCTGGTGCCTGTATCAGGCGCGGCGCTTCGAAGACTCGGCCGACGAGGCTCGTCGCCTGCTTCAGGGCGAGCCGCGCTACGGCTCGGCGCGCTTCGTCTTGAGCTGGAATCTGCGGCGCGCGGGCGCGTTCGAAGAGTCGGTCGCCGAGGCGCGCCGGGCCTGCGAGCTGCTCGGCGATATCCCGATGCTCTCGGCCAACCTCGCCTGCGCCTATGCCGCGGCGGGGCGCGTGGACAGGGCGCGCGCGCTGCTCTCCGCGATGCGCGCGCGCGCCGAGGAGGGGCACTTCGTCACGCCCTACCACCGCGCGCTCGTGCATCTGCAACTCGGCGAGACCGCCCCGGCGCTCGACCTGCTCGAAGAGGCGGTCGAGGTGCAAGACCCCTGGGTCGTCTGGCTCGGCACCGAGCCGCAGCTCGATTCCGTGCGCGCGCACCCGCGCTTCCGCGACCTTCTAGTGAGGACGAAGAACCCCGCGGCCTCGCGCCCGGCCTCCGCGTCCAGAGGGCCTGCGGCCTCCATCGGCTCGCGCCCCGCCAACACCGGC
>CAXTSK010000400.1:0-5295 GCA_964246655.1 uncultured Pyrinomonadaceae bacterium | reverse complement strand
CCTTTCACATCGCCCGGCCCGCGCCGGGCTCAGCCAAAGACGGCAAAGGACGGTTCGTGTTCTGGAAGGGGCAGCACAGGGCGGCGCTTGCAGCCGCGGCCGCACTCGTCCTCGCCGCGCTCTGCTGCGCGACGCCCGCGCCGTCGGCCGTGGCGCAAGACCTGCTCGTCTGGTTCGACGCGCCCGCGCGCGAGTTCACGCAGTCGCTCCCTCTGGGCAGCGGCCGCCTCGGCGCGTTGGTCTTCGGCGGCGTCGCGGAGGAGCGCGTCGTGCTCGACGAAAGCTCGCTCTGGTCGGGCTCGCCGCAGGACGCCGACCGGCCCGACGCTGCGAAGTACCTGCCCGAGATTCGGCGCCTGCTGCTCGAAGGCAAGAACGTCGAGGCCGAGAAGTTGACCTACGCGCACTTCACCAGCCGCGGCCCCGGCTCCGGGCGCGGCAGTGGTAAGGACGCACAGTACGGCTCCTATCAAGAGCTGGGTAAGCTGCTCCTCAAGTTCGAGGCGGGCGAGGCGAACGTCACCGACTACCGCCGCGAGCTAGACCTCGCGCGTGCCGTCGCGCGCGTCACCTACACGCAGAACGGGACGCGCTTCACGCGCGAGTTCTTCACGAGCGCGCCCGACGAAGCCTTCGTCATGCGCGTGACAGCCGACAGTCCCCACGCGATTACCTTCGACGCCGCGCTCGAACGCCCCGAACGATTCGAAGTTAAGGCCGACGGCATGAGCGGCCTGTCGATGACGGGCCAACTCAACAACGGCACCGACGGCAAGGGGATGAAGTACGCCGCGCGCCTGCGCGTCGTCAACCGCGGCGGCACGGCCTCGGCGGAAGGCAAGGCCGTGAGGGTGAAGGGTGCCGACGAGGTCTTGCTGCTCGTCACGGCCGCGACCGACTACGTGGGCTTCGCCGGTCGCCACACGCCCGACCCGCTCGCGGCCTCCGCACGCGACATGGATCGGGCCGTGTCGAAGACTTATCGACAGCTCCTCGACGCGCACGTCGCGGACTACCGGCGTTACTTCGACCGCGTCACTCTCAAGCTCGGGCCTTCGAACGCAGCCTCGGCCGCGCTGCCCACGCCCGCGCGCCTGAAGGCGGCGGCCGAGGGCGCGAGCGACCCAGGCCTCGCCGCGCTCTACTTCCAGTTCGGCCGCTACCTGCTCATCTCAAGCTCGCGCCCCGCGGGGCTGCCCGCGAACCTTCAAGGCATCTGGGCCGAGGGCGTGCAGGCGCCCTGGAACGCCGACTGGCATCTCAACGTCAACGTCCAGATGAACTACTGGCCCGCGGAGGTCGCGAACCTCTCGGAACTGCACGAGCCGCTCTTCGCGCTCATCGCCTCTCTGCAAGGGCCGGGCGAGCGCACGGCCCGGGCTTACTACGGCGCGCGCGGCTGGGTCGCGCACGTCATCACGAACCCTTGGGGCTACACGTCGCCGGGCGAAGGCGCGTCTTGGGGCTCGACGACGACGGGCTCGGCGTGGCTCTGCCAACACCTCTGGGAGCACTACCTCTTCACGCGCGACCGAGAGTTCCTGCGACGCGTCTATCCGTGGATGAAGGGCTCGGCGCGTTTCTACGCGGACTTCCTCGTCGAAGAGCCGACGCACAAATGGCTCGTCACCGCGCCGGCCAACTCGCCCGAGAACGCCTACCTTCTGCCCGACGGCGGCAAGGCGAACGTCTGCATGGGGCCGACCTACGACATGCAGCTTCTACGCTACCTCTTCGCCGCGACGGAAGAGGCCGCGCGCACGCTCGGCGTTGACGCAGAGTTTCAAAGGGAGCTTAACGAGAAGCGCGCGCGGCTCGCGCCCACGCGCGTCGCAAGCGACGGCCGCGTCATGGAGTGGCTCGAAGAGTACGGCGAGCCGGAGCCGACGCACCGGCACGTCTCGCACCTGTGGGGTCTCTATCCCGGCGACGAGATAACGCCGGGCCTGACGCCGCAACTGGCCGACGCGGCGCGCAAGACTCTTGAGGCGCGCGGCGACATATCCACCGGCTGGTCGCTCGCGCACAAGATGAACCTCTGGGCGCGGCTCGGCGACGGCGAGCGCGCGCACAAGCTTTTGAGGCTCCTGCTCACGCCCGTCGGCTTCCGAGGCGGGGTCGCGGGCGTCCGCTTCAACGGCGGGACTTACGAGAACCTCTTCGACGCGCACCCGCCCTTCCAGATCGACGGCAACTTCGGCGCGACCGCAGGGATTGCCGAGATGCTTCTACAAAGCCACGACGGCACCGTGCGTCTGCTGCCCGCGCTGCCCTCCGCGTGGCGCGACGGCGAGGTCAACGGCCTTCGCGCGCGCGGCGGCTTCGAGTTGGACATCCGTTGGAGTGAAGGGAAGTTGACGGCGGCCGCGCTCCGCTCGAAGCTCGGAGGCGCGTGCAGGCTCGCTTACGGTTCGAAGGTTGTCGAGTTGAAGACGCGTCCCGGCGGAAGCTACAGGCTCGACGGGCAACTCTTGCCCGCGAAGGCGCCGAGAGGAAACGCGAGGAGGACAGGTCACGCATGATCTCACGCCGCAAGTTCCTGGCCGCGCTGGCCGCGTCCGGCGCCGTCGTCCCCGTTACGCGCGGCGCGGCGCTCGAACCGTCGCGCGCGATTGACCGCGCGGCGCTCGTGCACCGTCACGACCCTTTGATGCGCGAGTTCGACCCGCTCGCGCCGCTCTCGGTCGGCAACGGCTCGTTCGCCTTCACGGCCGACGTGACGGGGCTGCAAACCTTCCCCGAAGTGTACGAGTCGCAGATGCCGCTCTGCACGATGTCGCAGTGGGGCTGGCACACGACCCCCCGGCCCGCGGGGCTCGAAGGGAAAGAACTACGCTTCACGCCCTACGACACGCACGGCCGCGACGTGCTCTACCACACGAGCGGCGAAGGGCAGAAGGAACTCTACGACTGGCTGCGCGAGAACCCGCACCGCCTGCACCTCGGCCGCATCGGGTTACACATGAAGGCGGACGGGCGCGGCGAGGCGAAGCTCTCGGACATCACTGACATCGAGCAGAGGCTCGACCTCTGGTCAGGCATCCTCACGAGCCGCTTCCGCGTCTGGGGCGAGCCCGTCACGGTCAAGACGGCCGTCCACCCTGACCAAGACGTTCTGGCCGTCTCAATCGAATCGAGTCTAATCTCGCGCGGCATGCTCGCCGTCCGCTTCGCCTTCCCCTACGGCTCGCCCGCGATGCAGGCGGCCGACTGGGATAAGCCCGAGAGACACCGTACGGGGGTTGCCAAACTCGCGCGGGCTGGCGCCTTTCTGGAACGCACGCTCGACGACGACCGATACACCGTCTTCATCAACGCGGAGGGCGCGGCCACCTTAGACGAGGGGCGACAGGGCGGACACGAACTCTTTCTTAAATCTTCGGGCGGCCCACGCCTCGACTTCGTCGCCCTCTTCTCGCCCCTGTCAGTCGCGACCGTGCCGCCCCGCGTGAAGGACACCTTCGACGCGAGCCGCGCGCACTGGGCGCGCTTCTGGGGCACGGGCGGCGCGGTCGAGCTGGCCGACAGCCGGGACAAGCGGGCGCTCGAACTTGAAAGGCGCGTCGTGCTCTCGCAGTACCTCACGGCGATTCAATGCTCGGGGAAACTGCCGCCGCAGGAGACGGGGCTCACGACCAACAGTTGGTACGGCAAGTTTCACCTTGAGATGCACTGGTGGCACGCCGCGCACTTCGCGCTGTGGGACAGGCTGCCGATGCTTGAGAACAGCCTCGGCTGGTACAACGAGATCATCCAGTCGGCGCGCGTGCGCGCGGTCTCGCAAGGTTACGCGGGCGCGCGCTGGCCGAAGATGGCCGCGCCCGACGGCGAAGACAGCCCTTCGCCCATCGGCCCTCTGCTCGTCTGGCAGCAGCCGCACCCGATCTTCTACGCGGAACTCTGCTACCGCTCGCGCCCCAACCGCAAGACGCTCGAACGCTACCGCGACATCGTCTTCGAGACGGCGAAATTCATGGCCGACTACGCCTTCTACGACCGGAAGGCGAGGCGCTACGTGCTCGGGCCGCCCGTCATCCCCGCGCAGGAGAATCACCCGGCGCGCGAGACCTGGAACCCGACGTACGAGCTCTCCTACTGGCGCTTCGGCCTGAAGGCCGCGCAAGCCTGGCGCGAGCGTTTGGGGATGAAGCGCAGGCCGGACTGGGACGACGCGATCGTCAACCTCTCGAAGCTTCCCGCGCGCGAGGGCGTCTACCTCGCGCACGAGAACTGCCCGCAGACATACACGGAGCGCAACCGCGACCACCCTTCGATGCTCGCCGCCTACGGCGTCCTGCCCGGCGACGGCGTCGAGCGCGAGACGATGCGCCGCACGCTCGCGAAGGTCATGCGGGAATGGAAGTGGGACGAGACGTGGGGCTGGGACTATCCCATGACGGCGATGACGGCCGCGCGTCTGGGCGAAGGCGGAACGGCGGTCAGCGCGCTGCTGTTGGAGACGGCGAAGAACCGCTACCTGCCGAACGGGCACAACTACCAGCGGCCGAACCTGCCCTGCTACCTGCCGGGCAACGGCGGCCTGCTCTACGCCGTGGCCCTCATGGCCGGTGGCTGGAAGGGAGCGCCCCGCGCAAACGCGCCCGGCTTTCCTTCGGACGGCAGTTGGACGGTTAAGCACGAAGGTCTGAGTTACAACGTCCTCCGCACACTCTGAGATACGAGTCACAAGGAATTAAACCCAGGGAGACGACCATGAAGATTCTGAAGTCATTGCTGCTGATTCACGCATTGATGCTCGTCGCCGCGGCGCAGCAGGGGC
Organism: uncultured Pyrinomonadaceae bacterium; assembly: GCA_964246655.1. Classification (GTDB taxonomy): domain Bacteria; phylum Acidobacteriota; class Blastocatellia; order Pyrinomonadales; family Pyrinomonadaceae; genus QHXN01. The sequence goes on along the minus strand of CAXTSK010000400.1, from coordinate 515 downwards.
AGGTGCCGCGCGAGTGGATTGACCCGGACACGGGGCACCGCGTCGTACGTCTGTCGGAGGAGCCGGGCAGCCAGAGCCTCTACTTCCACCAGAACGCGTACACGCCCGACGGCACGAAGATGATTATGACGACGCCGACGGGCATCTCGGTCGTCAACCTCAAGACGCGCGCCGTCGAGAAGGTCGTGGACGGGCGCGTCTCGATCATCATCGTCGGCCACAAGACGGGGCAGGTCTACTACACGAAGTTCGTGAGGGAGGCCAACAAGTTCTCGGCGACCGTCTACGCCACCGACCTCGACACGAAGGCGACGCGCGAGGTGGCGAAGCTCCCGCCCGGCGTCTCCGTCTCGACCATCAACGCCGACGAGACTCTGCTCGCCGGCACGCTCGACGAGAAGCTCGCCAAAGACATCGCCGAGGGTCGCTTCCCGCGCGGCCCCGGCGGCGGCGCCCCGCCGCAGGAACAGCCGCGCGAGGGCGGCGAACAGCCCCAGCCCCCGCCGGCGCCGCCC
>CAXTSK010000399.1:0-5305 GCA_964246655.1 uncultured Pyrinomonadaceae bacterium | reverse complement strand
CCGCGCAAGCTCTCCGACGCCCGTCTGACGCTCCGCCTCTGAGGCCGTGCTGCGCATAAACGACTGCCCTGCCCGGCGCCCGTCTCCGCGGCGCCCTCCGTGATGACGATGTTGTCGCGCGTGACCAGAACCTTCGCCCGGCGCCCGCTTGAGTTACCTTCCCTAACACTTTCATCGTTGCTCGCACAGTTGGCGAGGCCGCGCGCGAACTCGCGCCCCGCCGCGGCCGCGCTGCGCAGCACGGCCTGCGGCTCGAACGCGCGCTCGACGCGCACGACGCCCGAGGCGAGCAACGAAGCCTTGCCGCGCAGGAGGGCCTCGCGCGCGCCGTCGTTGACGACGACGCGGCCGCGCAGCACGGCCGCGTACGCGATCCAGCGCCGCTTGCCCGCCATGCGCGACGTGGGGACGAAGGCCGTGCCCACCTCCTCACCCGCGAAGACGCGCGCGAGCGTGTCCGGGCGGCGGCCGTTGGCGATGACGGCGACGCAGCCCGCGCGCATCGCGATCTCGGCCGCTTCGAGCTTCGTCACCATCCCGCCGCGTCCCGTCGCCGAAGGCCCCGACGCCAAAGCCTTCAACTCCGGCGTCACCTCCGCGACGTAAGGCAGCACCATCGACTCCTCGTCGCGCTCGACCGCGCAGGGTTGCTCGGAGGGTCTTTGCACGAGCAGCCCGTCCACGTCCGACAGAAGCACGAGCGCGTCCGACGCGAGCTTGCTCGCGACGAGCGCCGCCAGCCGGTCGTTGTCGCTGAAGACGCGCGCGCCGCCCGGCACGTACTCCAACTCCGCCGCCGAGACCGTGTCGTTCTCGTTGACGACGGGCACGACGCCGAGCTTCAAAAGCCTCTCCATCGTCCGCTGGAGGTTCGAATAACGACGGCGGTCGGTGAAGTCGTCCTCGGTCAGAAGCACCTGCGCGATCTTCACGCCGTGCGCTCCGAACATCGCCTCGTAGGCGTGCATCAACAAGCTCTGTCCGACGGCCGCGCACGCCTGGCGCACGACCACGTCGCCCAGCCGCGCGCGTGCCAAACCCAGGCGGCCCGCGCCCAGACCGACCGCGCCGGAAGAGACGAGCACGAGCCCGCGCCCTTCCGCGTGCAGCTCGGCCAGTGCGCGCACGACGGGCTCGACGCGCTCGGACGAGACCTCGCCGCCCGCGCCCGAGACCACGCTCGTCCCGAGTTTGACGACCGCGCGCCGCGCGCCGCGGAAACGGCGACGACGCTCAACCTGTAAGTCTTCGGCCTCCATGAAAGTCTTGAACCGTTCGTGCTAACGCAAAAGGCCATCAACCTGTCTACGTTGATGGCCTGTCGGGCGAGTTCGGGTTGCTTTGACAAGCCATCAAGTCGGACGCTTAACCGTAATAATGCTCGACGGCATAATCACGCCGAAGGCGGACGGGTGCGCCGCGACGCGGAGCGCAGCCGGGAGCGCGGGCTCGGACTTGATGAAAGCGTTTGTCATTCGCGTTTCGACGGAAAGCTCTCGGGGAGTTGGCCGCAGCCGTAGCGCGGAGACTCCACTCTACAACCATCCCGGCGGCGCGCATAATTTAAATTTTTTCTAGCACTATAAAAATTTTTGTGAGAGCCCGGGTCAGAACCACCCTCGGTAGCGGGTGGTTCTGACCATTATGCCGACGGTCGCGCGGTCGGTTCGTGTTGTGTTATCAATGAAGGATGAAATTGTCAGGGAAAGAAGGGGTTTAGGATGATTCGGCCGTCGAGTAGAACAGCGCAGTTTCATTACGCCATCCGCAACATCGTGGGCGCCGCCGAGGAGCGCGAGCGCTCGGGGCTTCCGGTCACGTACCTGAACATCGGCGACCCGCAGGCTTACGGCTTCCGCCCGCCCGCGCACGTCATCGAAGCCGCGGCGCGCGCCGTGCGCGAACGCTTCACCGGCTACGAGCACTCCGCGGGCCTGCGCGAGGCGAAGGAGGCGGTCGCCGCGTATGCCACGGCGCTCGGCGCGCAGACCGCGCCCGACGACGTGCTGATGACGGCGGGCGCGTCCGAGGCCGCAGACCTTCTGCTGACGGCTCTGGTCGAAGAAGGCGACGAGGTGCTCGTGCCCGCGCCCGGCTACCCGCTCTACCCGGCGATACTGAACCGGCTCGGCGCCGCCGCGCGCTACTACACGCTCGACCCGCGCGCGGGCTGGCTGCCCTCGCCCGAGCAGGTGGAGTCGCTGGTGAACGAGTACACGCGCGCCATCGTCCTCATCAACCCGAACAACCCGACCGGCTCGATCACCAACGACGAGACGACCAGACGGTTATTAGAGATCGCGGAGCGCCGTGGGCTGCTCGTCATCTCGGACGAGGTCTATCGCGAACTCTGCTTCGGCGAAGCACCCGCGCCGGCTTCTCTGCTCGCGGCCGAGTCGGACGTGCCCGTCGTCACGTTGGAGAGTCTTTCGAAGACGCACATGGTGCCGGGCTGGCGCGTCGGCTGGATGCGCTTTACGAACGCGCGCCTGATGCCGGAGCTGGTGCGCGCCGTCCATCGTCTCGCGAGCGGGCGGCTCTGCTCGCCGACGCCCGCGCAGTACGCCGTCCGTCCCGCGCTCGAAGGCGACCGCACGTTCCTCGCAGAGTTCATGCGCGAGATAAGAAGGCGGCGCGACTTCGTGTTGAGTTCCGTGGCTCACGTCGAAGGTCTTTCGTGCGTCGAGCCGGCCGCGGCCTTCTACGCGATGATTTGCGTGGACGACCCGGAGCGGCGCACGGACGAGCGCTTCGTGCTCGACCTGCTGAAAGAGACGGGCGTGCTCGTCGTCCACGGCTCCGGCTTCGGCTCAGACCCCGCGTCGTGCCACTTCCGCCTGGTCTACCTGCCCGACGAGACCGTGCTCGGCAGCGTCTTCCAGAGGCTCGCCGCCTTCATGCACGCTCCCGCCGCGGCGCGCCGCTGACACTCTGATGAAACGGCGTTGCCGAAGCTCGTGCCGCCGGGTTAGATTCGCCGACGAACGATGGAAGAGTCGCCGGCCCAAATAGACCCGCTGCTCGAACCACTCCTGCCGGAACTAGACGGCGGGCGTGCCGACGAACTCCTCTCAAGCATCATCACGGAACACGCCGGGCCTGTGATTAAAGGCGTCATCCGCTACAAGCTCCACCTCAACCCGCACCGCGCGACGCAAAGAGACGAGGCCGAAGACCTTTACCAGGAGGCGCTGCTGCAACTGCTCGCGCGTCTCCGACAGTTTCGCGTTGAGCCCGGCCGTCACCCCGTCGCAGACCTGCGCGGCATGGCGGCCGTCATCGCGCACCGGACTTGCTCGGGCTGGATGCGTCGCCAGTTCCCCGAGCGGCACGCGTTCAAGAATCGTCTCCATTACCTTCTGACGCGCCAGCGCGGCCTTGCGCTCTGGCAGGGCGAGGACGCGAAGACGTTGGCGGGCTTCGAGGCGTGGCAGGGACAAAGGAAGGCCGTGCCCGCGGCGAGACTCGGGGAGCTGTCTGACGTTGAGGGCTTGGCGGCACACGTCCGTCTGCTCAAGGGTGGCAGGCAGCAGGAGTTGGCCGACGCTCTGGCCGCGATCTTCGAACACCTCGGCGGCCCCGCGGAGTTCGACGAGTTGGTCAGCGCTCTGGCGTCGCTGCTCGGGGTCAGGGATCAGCCGTTCGAATCGCTCCCCGAGCACGAGGACGCCGCGGGCGAGTCGGACACGGCCTGGCAGATCGAGAAGAGGATTTTTCTGCAAAGGCTCTGGGAGGAGTTACAACTGCTCCTGCCGAACCAGCGCGCGGCGCTGCTGCTGAACCTGAAAGACGCGGGCGGCAATGGTTGCATTACGCTCTTCCCGGCGACCGGCGTGGCGACCCTGCGCCAACTGGCGGAGGCGCTCGGGATGAGCGCGGACGACTTCGCCGCGCTGTGGAACGAGTTGCCTTTGGAGGACACGCGCATAGCCGAGTTGTTGGGACTGACGCGTCAGCAGGTCATCAACGCGCGCAAGTCGGGGCGCGAGCGGCTGGCGCGGCGGCTGAAGGGATTCATTTGAAAAACCGACGGTAATACCCGACGACTTTCGTCAACTTATCCTTGTAAGAAGGGCGGCCGGGACACCGGCCGCGGGATTGGAAGAGACTTGGTCGAACATCTGACGCAGAGGCAGTTCGAGGGTTACCGCCGCCGGCAGCTTGAGGTCGCGGAGCTGCTGCCGGTCTGTGAACACCTTGCCGAATGTGAAACTTGCCGTCGTCGCGTCGAAAGCGCGGGCGAAGGCGACGGCGCGTTCTTCGCCCTGCGCTCCGAACTCTTCGGCAAGGCGGCGGATGTCTCTCCGACGCACACGACGCGCGCGCACCTGACGGCGGAACAGACGAACGATTACGTTGACGGGACGCTCTCCGGCGAGACGCTGCAAACCGTCTCCGACCATCTGAGCAGTTGCGAGCACTGCGCCTTCGCGGTCGAAGACCTGCGCGCGTTCCGAGACGAGGTCGCGCCCTCGCTCGAACATGAGTATCAACCGGCGGCTGTCCCCTCTTCGCCCGCCGTTCCAACGCCGACCGGACGCCGTTGGTCTTTCGCTTCTCTTCTCACCTTCTTCCGAGTCTCCCCGGTGCCCGCCTTCGGCGCGGCGCTGGCGGTCATCCTGTTGGCCGTCTTCGGCTGGCTGGCGTGGCGGACGACGCGCCGGGAAGAGCCGAGGCAGGAGGTCGTCGTCGCCCCTTCCACACAACCCTCTTCCGTGGTCATCGCTCCCACGCCGTCGGAGCCTGAGCCCGCGCCGACGCAGCCCGCAGCCGCGCCCGCGGTCGCACAACTTGACGACGGCGGGGGCCGTCTGATTCTTGACCGCGAAGGCAGGCTGTCAGGCGCCGACGAGCTGCCGCCACCTTACAGAGAGAGGTTGAGGGTGGCGCTCGCCAACCGTCGGATTGAGAGGTCGCCGCTACTCAAAGGGCTCTCCCGGCCCGAGAGTTCGCTGATGGGTTCGGAGGCGCAGGGTGGCAACTTCTCCGTCCTCGACCCCGTCGGGAACGTTCTGTTGGACGACCGCCCGACCTTTCGCTGGTCGGCGCTGGAAGGCGCGAGCGGGTACGTCGTCGAAATCTACGACGAACGGTTCAACCTCGTCGCTTCCAGCCCCCAACTTACTGCCCGTTCCTGGATCGCGCCGCAGACGCTCCCCCGCGGCGATGTCTACTCCTGGCAGGTCAAGGCTCTCAAAGACGGTCAGGAGGTCAAGTCCCCGCGCCCGCCCGCCCCGCAGGCTAAGTTCCGCGTCCTCGACCACGCCAGGGCCGGCGAGATCGCCAGGGCCCGGAGGTTCTACCC
>CAXTSK010000398.1:0-5310 GCA_964246655.1 uncultured Pyrinomonadaceae bacterium | reverse complement strand
GCGCGGCGGCGCAGACGCTGCTCGGCGCGGCGCTCGCCACGACGGGCGACATGGCCGGGGGCCTGCGCGCGACGCGCGAGGCCGCGCGCTTGGAGCCCGAGAACTACTGGCCGCACCACGTTCTCGGCTTCATCCACGTGCGCGAGGACAGGCCGAAGGAGGCTTTGACCGAGGCGCGCGCGGCCGTGCGCATCAAGCCGAACGATGCGGGGGCGCAAAACCTGCTCGCCTACGTCCTCAACCAGCTCGGCCAGCACGCGGAGGCTTTGCAGGCCGCGCAGGCGGCGCTGGCGAACAAGCGCGAGCCGGCCGACGAGGGCTGGGCCTACTACAACATCGCGACGGCGCAGGAGAAGCTGGGCCGCGCCGAGGAGTCGAAGGCCGCCTACACGGCCGCGCTCCGCGCCTACAACCAGCCGGGGCGGACGCTCGACCCCGACGACCTCTACCTGATGGGCAACGCCTACCTGCGGCTCGAACAGGACGCGGCCGCGGTCAAGGCGTTCCAGCAGGCCATCAAAGTCCGCCCGGACTTCCCGCAGGCGCGCTACAACCTCGGCGTCGCCTACTTCACCCTCGGCAACCGCAAGGGCGCGCAGGACGAGTACAATGCACTGCGCCGCCTCGACCCCGCCCGCGCCGCCAAGCTCCAGGCCATCATCAGCGGGAAGAGGTAAATCGGGGGTGTTGGGTGTTAGGTGTTGGGTGTTGGGGAAAGACATCTGCTCTCACAAACACCCAACACCCAACACCCATTCCCCCGCCTCGCTTAATCCTCCAACCCAAAACTGCTATAGTCTCCTGTCACCGCACACACGCCCGCAGGAGCCTCCGCGGCGTACTCGTCCCCGGTGAAGAAAACTGAAGACGCGCGCACGCCTTTAACCGCTTGCGGGAGCCGTGCGCCGGGGGATTCTTGAGTCCGGACAGATGACTAACAGACAGAAAGCGCACATCCGTTTCACTCTCAACGGCGAGGAGACAGAGGTCGCCTTCGCGCCGCACAAGACGCTCCTCGAAGTGCTGCGCGAAGACTTGAATCTGACGGGCACGAAGCACGGCTGCGAGTTGGGCGAGTGCGGCACCTGCGCCGTGCTCGTGGACGGCCGCTCGGTGCTCTCGTGCCTCATGCTCGGCCTCGACGCCGAAGACCGCCGCGTCGAAACCGTGGAAGGCATGGCGAACGAAGACGGACTTCATCCTCTTCAAGAGACCTTCGCCGACACAGGCGCCGCGCAGTGCGGCTACTGCACGCCCGGCTTTCTCCTCGTCGCCAAAGAACTGCTCGCGCAGAACGCCTCACCCTCGCGCGACGAGATTAAAGAAGCCTTGAGCGGCAACCTCTGCCGCTGCACCGGCTACATCAAAATCTACGAGGCGGTCGAGTTGGCCGCAGCACGGATGCGCGGCGAGGAGATTGAGCTGCCGAGAGAAAGCGTCTATGGCTACGAATAACGGTCACGAGGGCAACGGCCGCGGCCGCGTCGAACTCGACGGCGCGGGAGACAGGAAGGACTTGAAAGTCGTCGGGAAACCTTTCCGTAAGGTTGACGCGCGCTCGAAGTGCGTCGGCGCGACGAAGTTCGCCGACGACATCACGCTGCCGCGGATGCTCTACTGCAAAATCCTCCGCTCGCACGTCCCGCACGCGCTCATCAAATCCATCGACTACTCGAAGGCGCTCGCGCTGCCCGGCGTCCACGCCGTCATCACGGGGAAGGACTTGCCGATCCCTTACGGCATCCTGCCCGTGAGCCAGGACGAGACGGCGCTGTGCGTCGAGAAGGTGCGCTTCATCGGCGACCCGGTCGCGGCCGTCGCGGCCGTGGACGAGGACACCGCGTTCGACGCGATGAACCTGATCGAAGTCGAGTACGAGCCGCTGGCGGCCGTCGCGTCGATTGAAGAAGCAATAGAGACGAGTGAGCCGCGCATACACGACTACGGCGACTACAACAACGTCCACAAGTCCGTCCACCTCGAATTCGGCGACATGGACGAGGGCTTCCAGGCGGCGGATGTCGTTCGTGAAGATACCTTCTTCTACGAGGGCAACACGCACCTGCCGATGGAGCAACACGCGGCGGTCGCGCACTACGACGCCGACGACAAGATCACGCTCTGGTCTTCGACGCAGACGCCGCACTATGTCCACCGCGCGCTCGCCAAGACCTTGCAGATGCCCGCCGCGCACATCCGCGTCATCGCCACGCCCAACGGCGGCGGCTTCGGCGGCAAGTCCGACCCCTTCAACCACGAGATCGCCGTCTGCGAGCTTTCGAGAAGGACGAAGCGTCCGGTGAAAGTGACGCTCACGCGCGAAGAGGTCTTCTACTGCCACCGCGGCCGCCACCCCGTCCTGATGAAGAGCCGCATCGGCGTGAAGCATGACGGCTCGATCACGGCGCTCGACTTCCAGTCGTTCCTCGACGGCGGCGCGTACGGCTCGTACGGCGTGGCCTCGACCTTCTACACGGGCGCTTTGCAGACCGTGACGTACGAGGTGCCGCGCTACCGCTTCCGCGGCCTGCGCGCCTTCACCAACAAGCCGCCCTGCGGCCCGAAGCGCGGGCACGGCACCCCGCAGCCGCGCTTCGCTTTAGAGGTTCAGCTGGACAAGGTCGCCGAGGAGCTGAACCTCGACCCGGCCGAGATGCGCCTGAAGCACCTCGTCAAGCCGAACACGGTGACGGCGAACTACCTGCGCGTCGGCTCGATGGGCCTCGGCGCGTGCATCGAGAAGGTCGTCGAAGGGTCGGATTGGAAGAACAAGTTTCGCAAGCTCCCCGAGGGGCGCGGGTTTGGGCTGGCGTGCAGCTCTTACATCTGCGGCGCGGGGCTGCCCATCTACTGGAACTCGATGCCGCACTCGGGCGTGCAGTTGCGGCTCGACCGGCAGGGCGGCGTCTGCGTCCAGTGCGGCTCGACCGACATCGGCCAGGGGTCGGATTCCGTGCTCGCCTACGTCGTCGCCGAAATCCTCGGCATCGACCCCTTCGACATACGCGTCGTCACCGCCGACACGGACTTAACTCCGGTTGACCTCGGCAGCTATTCGAGCCGCGTCACGCTCATGACCGGCAACGCCGCGATCCAGGCGGCCGAGCGAGCGCGCGAGTTGCTTGCCTCGGCCGTCGCCGAGAAGCTTGGCGTGCCCGTGAATAACCTCTCCTTCGCCGAGCGGCGCGTCTTCGACGTGGAGAACCCCGAAGTCGGCGTCTCGTTCGCCGAGGCGGTCGTGCTGGCCGAGAGCAAGTACGGCACCATCGGCACGGTCGGCTCCTACGTCCCGCCGCGCTCGCCGGGCAGGTTCAAGGGCGCGGGCGTCGGCCCCTCGCCCGCCTACAGTTATTCGGCCGCGGTCGCCGAGGTCGAAGTCGATACGGACACCGGTTACGTCAACGTCCCGCGCATCTGGGTCGCGCACGACATCGGGAAGAGCATCAACCCCATGCTCGTCATGGGTCAGGTCGAAGGCTCGATCTACATGGGCCTCGGCGAAGCGCTCATGGAGGAGATGGTCTACCGCGAGAACCGCAACGTCGTCCACAAGTTCCCCTCGCTCCTCGAATACAAGAGCCCGACGACGCTTGAGATGTGCGACGTGTTCACCTACCTCGTCGAGGACGCAGACCCCAACGGCCCTTTCGGCGCCAAAGAAGTAGGGCAAGGCCCGCTCCTCCCCGTCATGCCCGCCATCGCCAACGCCGTCTACGACGCCGTCGGCGTCCGCATCGACGAGGTGCCCATCACCCCCGAGAAAGTGCTCGCCGCCCTTCGCGCCAAACGCCAGGGCAAGGACGCGCGCTACGGCCCCACGCGCACGCCCTCGCCCGCCTGGCCCGACCCGCTCAAAGTCCTCACGCCCGCCGAAGGCGGCGACGGCAAAGAGATGCCCCGCGTGGCCGTGCATTCGTAAGAGTATAAGGATTGAGTTAAGCCTTTATGATGAGACTTCCTAAGTTCGCCTACCTCGTGCCGAAGACAGTGGGCGAGGCGGCGAGGATGATGGGCGAGGCAGGGCCGTCGGGGCAGTTCGTGGCGGGCGGGACCGACCTCTACCCGAACATGAAGCGGCGGCAGCAGATGCCGCGCACGGTCATCTCGGTCGGGCGGTTGGCCGAGTTGAAGAGGATTGAGGGCGACGGGCGCGAGGGGTTGAGGATCGGCGCGGGCGTGTCGCTGACTGAACTCGTCGAGCACCTGGTCGTCAATCGTGATTATCCTTCGGTCGCACGCGCGGCGCGGCTCATCTCGACGCCGACGTTGAGGAACATGGGGACGGTGGGCGGGAACCTCCTGCTCGACACGCGCTGCAACTACTACGACCAGAATTACGAGTGGCGCAAGGGCATCAACTTCTGTCTGAAGAAGGACGGCGACGTGTGTTGGGTCGCGCCGGGCAGTTCGAAGTGCTGGGCCGTGCAGTCTTCAGACCTCGTGCCGCTGATGGTGGCGATAGGCGCGCGGCTGCGGTTGGTCTCGACGCTGGGCGAAAGGCTCGTGGAGGCGCGCGGCTTCTACAACGACGACGGCATCGACTACCTGCGCAAGCGCCCCGACGAGTTGCTGGCCGAAGTTCAACTGCCGCCGGCCGCGGGCTGGCGCGCCGTCTACAAGAAGCTGCGGCGGCGCGGCGCGTTCGACTTCCCCGTGCTCGGCGTCGCCGCGCGCGTTGACGGCGAAGACGGCGGCGTGGTCGAGGCGGCGCGCGTCGTGCTCGGCGGTATCGCGCCCGCGCCGCTCGAAGTCGAAGCGGCGGGCGCGGCGCTCAAGGGCTCGCCGCTGGGCGACGAGACCATCAACGCGGCGGCCGAAGCCTGCTACCTCCGCGCGCGCCCGCTCGACAACACAGACCACCTGATGAACTACCGCAAGCAGATGGCCCGCCCCTTCGTCCTCCGCGCCCTCCGAGAGTTGGCGGAAGCCCCCGCTCCGTAGGAGCGGCATGTTTATAGAATGATGTGTTGGTTATGCGTTCTTCGGCGACAGGTCCTATTTTTCCTTGAGTGAGATCGCAGCCATTCTCCTCGCCGCCGGGCGTTCGCGGCGGATGGGGGCGTTCAAGCCGCTGCTGCCGTTCGGGGGCGTGAGCGTCGCCGAAGCCTGCGTGGCTTCCTTGCGCGCGGGCGGCGCGGGCGAGGTCGTCGTGGTCGTCGGTTACCGCGGCGCGTCGGTGCGCGCGGCGCTCGCGCACATGGGGAGCTTGAGCTTCGCCGTCAACGAGGTGGCGGGGAGCGAGATGGGCGTCTCCGTCGCGCGCGGCGTCGAGGCGCTGTCCGGCGGGGCGGAGGCGGTGCTGATCGCGCT
>CAXTSK010000397.1:0-5316 GCA_964246655.1 uncultured Pyrinomonadaceae bacterium | reverse complement strand
CCCTCCCCGCGGCCCATGCGCGTGAGCACAACGCCGAGGTTGTGCTGCGCGCGCGCGTAGTTGCCGCGCTTCTGCGCGACGGCCTTGCGGTAGGCGTCGGCCGCCGCGTCAGACTCGCCCAGACGCGCCAGGGCGTTCCCCGCGTTGTAGAAGAACTGCGGGTCGAACCTCTCTTCCGAGACCAGCTCGCGCACGAGCGCGACCGCCTCCGCGCGACCGCCGCCCTCGGCCAAAGCCTCGGCCAGCGACAGGCGCAGGCGAGCGCGCTCCGCGGGGTTCGTCGCGGCCTCCGCCTGCGCGCGCAGCGCCTCGGCCTCTTCGCCGGACGACTCTGACGCGGTCGATTCTTTAACTTCTTCGCGCGCTGCGCCGTCCTTCGTCTCCTTCGTTTCAGAGGCCGCGACGCGCCTGACGCGCACGACCTCGCCGCCCTTCGGCGCGCCCGAATCCTCCTGCGCCCACGCGCAGGGCGCGCACGCGAGAAGCAGAAGCGCCGTCCCTGTCTTCAATAACTTATTCATCCCGCGACCCTCCGCCCTCAATTCTTCAGGGCGACGATTGTCCCGCCGAAGCCGGCGGCCCACGCGCGCCGGCCGACCAAGTGGATTCGTTCGAGCGCGTGCGTCGTCAGACGCTTCGCGTCGGCCCAGGTGCGACCGCCGTCGGTCGTGTGCAGCATCGTGCCGCTGCGGCCGACCGCCCAGCCTTCTGACTCGTCGAAAAACTTCACGTCGTAGAGGTCGTCGCCGACGCCCGACCTCTGCGGCCTCCACGTAAGCCCGCCGTCGCCCGTCGCGACGATGATGCCCTCACCGCCGACCGCCCAGCCGCGCAACGGCGTCGCGAACCAGACGGCGTTAAGCCGCCGGCCGCCGACCTGCCGCGCCTCCGGTTCCAACTGCTGTGACTCGACGCGCACCGACTCCTGCGGCTGCTGCGCGCCCTCCGCCGGGAGGAAGACTGTCCCCGCGCGCCACGTCGCGCCGCCGTCCGAAGTCTTCAGGACGGTCAGCCCGCCGCCCGAGAGCCACCCCGTCCGCGCGTCGATGAAGGAGGCGCCGAGCAGCAGGTGTCTGGTCGGCACGCGCTGCCGCGACCAGGTTCGGCCGCCGTCGCCCGTCACGAAGAGCGCGCCCATCTCGCCGTAGACCCAGCCGTGTTCGCGATCCGCGAAGCGGAGGCCCGAGAGCTTCAGGTCAACGTCCGCGCCGCGCGTCACCTCGACGCGCGACCAGTTGGCGCCGCCGTCCGTCGTCTTCAGAAGGTACGAGACCGACTCGTCCTTCTCCATCGGCATGAACATGCTGCGCTCGCAGACGAGCCAGCCCGTCTCCGCGTCCTGAAAGAAGATGTCGCGCAGCGCGTCCTCCGTCGGCCGCTTCCGCAACTCCCACGTCGCGCCGCCGTCCGAGGTCGAGAGCAGCGCCCCCTTGCTCCCCGCCGCCCAGCCCCGCCGCTCGTCCACGAAGAAGACCGAGTGCAGCCACGCGAACGTCCCCGTCGTCTGCTTGTTCCAGGCCGCGCTTCGCGAGTAGGCAGTAGGCAGTAGGCAGTAGGCAGAAAGCAGAAAGCAGAAGGCAGAAGGCAGGAGCCGCCGGACGGGTGAGGCCACCAATTTCAAATTTGAGATTTGAAATTTGAAATTATTCATAGCCGAAGAAAAGTAGGCAGATGGCAGTTGGCAGTTGAAGACCCTTATTCTGATAACTTCAAGTTAACCTCTCAACGTTCGTCACGCGGAGCGGCTGCCTACTGCCATCTGCCTACTGCTTCTCAGAAGCCCCCGGTGAAGATGCGCGCGAAGCTGATGATGGGGGCGAGCTTGATGACCGACTCGACGCGTTTCCACCTGTTGCCGGGGACGAAGACCTGGTCGCCGGGGCTGAGGAAATAGCTGTCGGGCGCCTTGCCCTTCTCGATGGCGGACACGTCCACGTAGATCGGCTTGACCATGCGGTCGGCGTCCCAGTGGAGCACGACCACCTTCTTCTTGTCGCCGGTGCCGAGCACGCCGCCGGCCTCGTTGATCGCTTCGAGCACGCTCAGGCGCCGGGACATTATGCGCACGCCGGGCTGCGCCACGTCGCCGATGACGCCGTAGCGCATCGACATCGCCTTCTCCAGCGAGACCGTGACCTTCGGCTCGATGATGTACTCGTCGAGGTGGCGCGCGATCTCGTCGGCCACCTGCTGCGTCGTCTTCCCCGCAACGTGGATGCCGCCGCGCACGAGGTAGTAGTCGATGTGGCCGTCGGGTGGGACGATGATGCCGGTCTTCGAGTACTTCGGCAGGTCGAAGACGTTGACGGAGATCACGTCCTCGGGGCCGAGGCGGTAGGACGTGAGGAAGTTGTTGTAGGAGGGGATTTCGACCGCCTCCTCCTCGCCCACGCGCTCGCGCCGGTTGACTTGCACCGCCTCGGGCACGTCCGGGCGCACCTCGCGCTTGTCGTCGGGCTCCAGGCGCTCGCCGGCCTGCGACTGCTGCTGCGCGGAATCTTTCTTCTGCTTCTGCGCGAACGACGCGTGCGGCGCGAGCGCAAGCAGCGCGAGGAGGAACGTGGCGGCGACTTTCGGTTTCGACTTCATGACTTCAAACCTCCGAAGTTGACGACTACGTCGGGCGGCTGCTTAAGTGCCGCGGCCGAAGAGGATGGTCTTGACGGTCTCGAACAGGATGACGGCGTCGAGCACGAGGCTCTGGTTCTTGATGTAGTAGAGGTCATACTGCAACTTCTGGCGCGCGTCCTCGACCGACGCGCCGTACGGGTACTTGATCTGCGCCCAGCCCGTTAAGCCCGGCGGGATGAGGTGACGCTGCTCGTAGTACGGAATCTCCTCGGCCAACTGCTTGACGAAGTGCGGGCGCTCGGGCCGCGGCCCGACGAAGTTGATGTCGCCGCGCAGGATGTTCCAGAACTGGGGTATCGAGTCCCCGCGGATTTTGGGTATGACGCGCCCGACGCGAGTGGTGCGGGCGTCGCCCTCCTTGCTCGCCCAGACGGGGCCGTCGCGCTCGGCGTCGGTGCGCATCGAGCGAAACTTGTAGACGCGGAACGCGCGCCCGTTCTTCCCGACGCGCTCCTGCGAGTAGAGCGCCGGGCCGGGCGAGTCGAGCTTAATCAACGCGGCCGTCAGCAGGGCGATAGGGAAAGAGACGACGGCGCCGACGAACGCCGCGCCGCGGTGGAAGAGCGCCCGCAGCACGGCCGAGCGCCGCGCCTGCCGCGCGCGCGAGGAGAAGATGAGCCACGACGGCCGCATCATGTCCAGAGAGACGCGCCCCGTCAGCCGCTCGTAGAAGCTCGCGCACTCCTCGATGTGCACGTCGCCCGAGAGGCTCAGGTCTAAGAGCTGCCGGGTCGGGAACTGCCCGCGCCGCTCGGCCTGCGCGACGACGATGCGGTTGACGCCCTCGCGCCGCACGATCTGCGGAAGGTCGTCGGTCAGCCCGATGACGCGCGGGTTGAGTATGCTCTGCCCGACCAGCTCGGGGCGGCTGTCCACGAAGCCGACGATGCGGAAGCCCGCGTCGCGCCGCTCAAGCACCTCGCGCGCAACCTCGACGGCCGACGCGCCCGAGCCGACGATGAGAATCTTCTCGCCCATGTCCGGGTGGCCGAGCAGCCAGTGCGCGCCCGCGCGCCACGCGACCATCAACCCAAGCGCGAGCGGCAGCGCGTATAGACTCACACCGCGCCCGATCTTCAGCTCCGGCACCAGGTAGATCGCAATCGCCAGCGCGACCCACGAGAGCCCGAGCGCCTGCACGAGCCGCAAGACCAGCTCGCGCCGGTCGTGCATGACGACGAAGTCGTAGAGGTCGTAGAGGTAGAAGGCGGCGAGGCAGAAGGCGGTGACGACCCCGGCCTTGAAGTAGCCGTTCTTCTCGCTCAGCTCGAAGTAGGCGTCCGCCCAGCCCAGGCGCAGGTACGCCGCCGCCACCATCGCGAAGAAGATCAAAAGAGCCTCCGCGACGATGAGCAGCAGCGTCCTCACGTTCAGGCGCGACGAAGCCAAGCCTTACGGCCTCCTTTACCCTTCCCCTTCTCCCTCGCCGTGGCGCGACGCGGAGTAGCGGCGGCGGTAGTAGTAGTTCTGCTCGTTCAGCTCCTCGTCGGAGCCGTTGAGGACGACGCCGAGCAGGCGCTCGCGCGGGAGCGGCTCAAGGAGTTTCTCCAGGGCCGCGTAGCGCGTCTTGCCCGCGCGGGCGACGATGAGCGCGGCGTCGGCGCGGTTGATGAGCACCGAGGCGTCGGTGAAGATGCCGAGCGGCGGCGCGTCGATGATGACGTAGTCGAACATGCGCCGCACCTCTTTGAGCACCGCGAGGAAACGCGGCCCCGAGAGTATCTCCGCCACGTCGTCGCGGGCCGAGCCCCCGGGCAGGATGTGCAGCCCCGCGGGCTCAAGTCTGACTATCGCCTCTTCGAGCCGCACCTCGCCCGCGAGCACTTCCGAGAGACCGACGGGCGCGTCTAAGCCCAGGTAGTCGGCCGCGCAGGGGTTGCGCAGGTCGCCGTCGATGAGCAGCGCCTTGACGCCGTCGGTCTGCGCGAGCAGCCAGGAGAGGTTGACGGCCGTCAAAGTCTTCCCCTCCATGATGCCGGCGGAGGTGATGACGAACGCCTGCATCTTGCGGCGCTCGCCCGCGTGCAGCACGCGCGTGCGCAGGGAGCGGTAGCGCTCGGCGTGCGACGAGCGCGGCTGCGTGATGGCGACGAGATGTGGTTCGACGCGCGCGGCGGAAACGTCTATCGAGACGAATTCCGGCGTGCGCGCCGAACCGGCAGCGCCCAAAGTTGCCCCAGCAGCACGCGAAGCCTGCCCGGCGGGGAGTGCCGACCCGTCGGGCGCCAACGTCTGCTCATTGGGCGCTGTTGTGTGCGCCGTCTCCGGCGACTGAAACTGTCTTGACGCGCTGAAGAGGTGTTCCGTGGCGTGCGCGTGGCCTTTCCCGTTGCCGTTCGTCTCGGGCTGCGCGGGGCTAATGCCCTTCTCCTCGCGCGGCCCCGGCCCTTCGGTCTTCGCCTGCGCGCCGTTCTGCTCGGCCGCGCGCTTCAACGCTTCGTAGACTCTGCCCATCACGAATCTCCCTTGCTGTCCCAACTGCGGAAGGCGCGGCCCACCTCGTCGGGGTCGGGCGTCCCCGCGCCTCCAAGCTCGCGCTCGACCTCGCGCTCGTGGCTGACCTGCGCGGCGCGGCCGACGGGCCCGTGCCGGTCGTGCAGGACGCTGCTGGTCAGGCCGTGGCCCTCGGCCCCGAGGACCACGGTGGTGTCGAGCCCGAGCCACGCGCCCCCGGGCGGGCGGAAC
>CAXTSK010000396.1:0-5325 GCA_964246655.1 uncultured Pyrinomonadaceae bacterium | reverse complement strand
GTGTGTGTGTACTCCCTCTCGCGGGCCGCCCGCGTCGTGCCCCCCCCCCCCCCCCCCCGCCCCGGGAAGAAGATGACAAAACAATTCCGACCCCGAAGGGGTCGCACCATGTCACGAGAGTGCGACCCTTTCAGGGTCGGATTTATCTTGTTGCGCTGACCGGGGGTGGCGCTCGCCTGCGGCTCGCTTACCCCCGGCTATTGTCTGCATCCCCTTCGGGGATGTTCAGACAGGCTCTCAGTACACGACCCTCGTCTTCAGAGTCTCCTTCGCCTCGCGCAAGATACTCACCGCCTCTTTCGAGAGCGTCGTGTCCACGTCGAGGATGACGTAGCCGACGCGGTCGTTCGTCTTGAGGTACTGGCCGAGGATGTTGACGCCGCGCGCCGAAAGCCTTGAGTTGATCTCGGCGAGCACGCCGGGGACGTTGCGGTGGATGTGCAGGACGCGGTGCGTGCCCTCCTGCGGCGGAAGCGAGACGGCCGGGACGGTGTGCGACCCCGAAGACGTGCCGTACTCAAGATACTGAATCAGCTTCGAAGACACGTCCACGCCGATTGATTCCTGCGCCTCCTCGGTCGAGCCGCCGACGTGCGGCGTCAGAATCACGTTCGGCAAATTCTGCAAGACCGTGCGGAAGGGGTCGCCGTTCTTCTCCGGCTCTTCGGGGAACACGTCCACGGCCGCGCCCGCCAACCTCCCGCTCTCGACGTGCCTTCTCAAAGCGTCGAGGTCAACCACGTCGCCGCGGCTGTAGTTGATGAGCAGCGCGCCGTCGCGCATCTGCGCGAGCATCTCTTCGCCCAACAGGTTGCGCGTGCCTGCCCCGCCGGGGACGTGGAGCGTGACGACGTGCGACTCCGCGAGCAGCTCCGCGAGGTCGCGCGCCTGCCGCGCGTTGCCGAGAGGGAGCTTCGGCACCACGTCGTAGTAGACGACCTTCATCCCCAGCGCCTCGGCCAACACCGAGACCTGCGAGCCGATGTTGCCGTAGCCGACGACGCCCAGCGTCTTCCCGCGCAGCTCGTAGCTCCCCTTCGCCTCTTTCAGCCAGACGCCACGGTGCGCCGCCGCGTTCTTGTCGGGGATGCGGCGGATAAGCATCACGCACAGCCCGATGACCAGCTCCGCCACCGAGCGCGTGTTCGAGTAGGGCGCGTTGAAGACGGCCACGCCCGCGTCGGTCGCCGCGTTCAAGTTCACCTGGTTGACGCCGATGCAGAACGCGCCCACGGCCAGCAGGCGGTCGGCCGCCGCCAGCACGCGCTCCGTCACCTTCGTCTTCGAGCGGATGCCGAGGATGTGGACGCCGCGCACCGCCTCGGCCAGCTCGTCCTCGCCGAGCGCGCGCGTCAGACGCTCGACGTTCGCATAGCCGCCCCGCGTGAACGCGCCCGCGGCCGTCCCGCTCACGTTCTCCAGCAGCAGGACTTTGATCTTCTCCCTCGGGTAAGAGGTCTCTTCGTTCTTCATGATGAATGTTTGCGGACGGAGGCGATTCTGCCACAGGGAAATCCACTTGTGGAAAAGGCGCGCGCCGTCTGTGGAAATCGGTGGCGACGCCGGGCGCGGCCGTGATAACCTCTGTCGCGCGTTGACGAATCTCCCCAACCCGAGGTCGAGCCGACCGCCGACGCGTTAATTCTCTCTTCCGACACGGAGTCTACTATGCCCCTCCCTCGCCGCTTCTCGCCCCCGGGGCGCGCGCGTGTGCGCGCCCACTCGTCGAAGACTTTCCTGTTCACGCTCGCGGCCGCGCTCGCCTGCGGCCTGCTCTTCTACTCTCCAACTAGGCTGGCCGCAGCGGGCGCCGCGGCGCAGGCGCCGCAGACGGGACTCGTGGACGTGACCGAGTCGGGCGCGAGCCCCTTCGTCGGCGTCTACCGCCCCGGGGCCATCAGCGCGGACGGCCGCTTCGTCGCCTTCGCGACCGCCTCGCCCGACATCTCGCCGCTCGACACCAACGGCGACATCTCCGACAGCTTCGGCGGCATCGACGTTTTCGTCCGCGACCGCCGGACGGGGCGCACCGCTCTCGTCAGCGTCAACGCCGCCGGGACGGGCTCCGGCGACGGCCCCTCCTACGCGCCCGCCATCAGCGCCGACGGCCGCTTCGTGGCCTTCCTCAGCCACGCGCGCAACCTCGTCAGCCCAGACCCGGGAGGGCCGGGCTTCGCCAACGTCTACCTGCGCGACCTGGTCACTAACCAGACCGTGCTTGTCAGCCGGACGCCGGCGGGCGCGAGGGGCGACGGCTCGGCGGGCACCGCAGGCACCACGGGCGACACGCCGAACCTCTTCGTCAGCGCCGACGGCCGCTTCGTCTCCTTCGTCAGCGACTCGACCAACCTCGTGCCCGGCGACCAGAACAGAATGCAAGACGCCTTCGTCCGCGACGTACAGCAGGGGGTGACGCACCTCGTCAGCGTCAACCAGGCGGGCACCGGCTCCGGCAACCACACGACGGATTATGCCGTGATGACGCCCAACGGCCGCTTCGTCGCCTTCGTCAGCCACGCGAGCGACCTGACGCCGAAGGTCACGCCCCCCGGCAGCCAGGTCTACCTGCGCGACATCCAGGCGGGCACGACGAAGCTGGTCACGGCCAACCGCATCGACGGGTCGGCCGGCAACACCTCCAGCGACCAATGGCTTCAGGGCGACCTCGACGTGAGCGACGACGGCCGCTTCGTCGCCTTCGTCAGCGAGGCCCCCGACCTCGTCGCCGGGGACAACAACGGCCGCGGCGACACCGGGCAGGACGTTTTCGTCCGCGACACGGTCGCCGGGACGACGCAGCTCGTGAGCGTCAACAAAGACGGGACGGGGAGCGGGGCCGCGCGCTCCGGCTCGCTCGCGATGACGGCGGACGGCCGCTTCGTCGCCTTCGTGAGCTGGGCCGACGACATCGTCCCCGGCGACACGAACAAGCTCTCCGACCTCTTCCTGCGCGACACGCAGGCGGGGACGACCTCGCTCGTCACCGTCAACACGGGCGGCGCGGCGGCCGGCATCCCGAACGCGCTCTGCGAGCCCAATCCTTCGCCGGACATCTTCTACGCCTGGCAGCGTCCTGCGCTCAGCGACGACGGCCGCTTCGTCGCCTTCCGCAGCGCCGCGCCCGGCCTGACCTCCGTGCCCGACACGAACTGCACGTCCGTCCAGACGAACTTCCAGGGCGGCTACGACATCTTCGTGCGCGACACGCAGGCCGGCTCGACCCGGATGTTGACGACCAACTGGACGGGCGAGGCCGCGGGCACGAGCAGCGCGAGGTCGCTCTCGATCACGCCCGACGGCCGCCACCTCATCTTCAACAGTTGGGCCGCAGATCTCGTGAGCAACGACACGAACGGGAGGGCCGACCTCTTCGTCGCCGTCAACCTCCCGGCGGCCGGGCAGGCGCAGTTCGCGCAGCACGTCTTCGGCGTCGCCGAGTCGGCGGGTCAGGCCGTCTTGACCGTCACGCGCACGCCCGGCGCGAACGGCCCGGCGACCGTCTCGTATACGACGCTCTCCGGCGGCACGGCCGCGAGCGGGTCGGACTTCACGCCCGCGTCGGGCACGCTCAACTTCGCCCCGGGCGAAGAGTCGAAGCAGTTCGTCGTCCCTGTCTCCGACGACGCCGTGGACGAGGCGGACGAGACCGTCTTCGTCAAGCTCACGGACGAGTCGGGCGGGTCGGTCGGCGAGCCCGCGCTCGCCTCAATCGTCATCGCGGACGACGACGCGTCGCCGCGCCTCTCGGTCTCGGACGCGCGCGTGGGCGAGGGCGACGGCGGGGCGGCGGAGATGACCTTCTTCGTCACGCTCTCCGAGCCGAGCCCGCGCACCATCACCCTCAACGTCGTCACGCAGAACGGCACGGCCACGGGCGGCCCCTTCGGCACCCCGGGCACAGACTTCGAGCCCCTCAACGGCACATACACCTTCCCGCCGGGCTCGACGCGCGGGCTGCTCACGGTCAGGGTGTCGCCCGACACTGTGACCGAGCCGGACGAGACCTTCTCGGTCGTCTTCTCGAACCCGACGGCCGTCGAGATAGAGGACGGCGTCGGCGTCGGCACCATCGTGGACGACGACGGCGCGGTCTTCACGAAGGTGAGGCTCTCCGGCAGCGCCTTCGACGTGACGGAGGTGGCGGGCCGCCTCGACGTGCAGGTCACGCGCACGGGCGACCTCTCCGGGCCTTCGAGCGTCAACTACTGGACGTTCGACCTGGGCACGTCGCCCCGCACGGACGAGACGCAAGCGGCGGGCGTCGTCAAGTTCGCCGCGGGCGAGACCTCGAAGACGATCAGCCTCTTCGTCACCGACGACGCGCTGCGCGAGGACGACGAGACGTTCTTCCTCATCCTCTACTCGCCCGAAGGCTGCACGCTCGGCGCGCCGCACTTCGCGAACATCAACATCAAGAGCGACGACACGGCGGATGGGCCGAGCCCCGCGCGCCCGGAGGGCAGCACGGCCTTCTTCGTGCGCCAGCACTACCGAGACTTTTTGGGCCGCGACCCGGACGCGTCGGGCTTGCAGTTCTGGACGAACGAGATCGAGTCGTGCGGCGCGAACCAGCAGTGCCGCGAGGTGAAGCGCATCAACGTCTCGGCAGCCTTCTTCCTCTCGATTGAGTTTCAGGAGACGGGCTACCTCGCCTACAAGACCTACAAGGCCGCGTACGGCAACCTGGTCGGGCGGCCCGTGCCCATCCCGCTCTTCTACTTCATCCACGACGCGCAGCAGATCGGCCACGACGTGATCGTCAACCAGGGCGACTGGCGCGCGCAGCTCGAACAGAACAAGCGCGACTACTTCGACTACTTCGTCCGCAACGAGTTCTTCAACCTCGTCTACCCGGCGTCGCTCACGCCCGCGGAGTTCGTGGGCGCGCTCGACGCGAACGCGGGCGGGGTTTTGACGGCGGCCGAGCGCGCGTCGCTCGCTTCGGCGCTGGCGGCGGGCACGAAGACGCGCGCAGAGGTGCTGCGAGCGGTGGCCGAGAACGCGGAGCTTTCGCGCCGCGAGTTCAACAAGGCGTTCGTGCTGATGCAGTACTTCGGGTATCTGAGGCGCAGCCCGGACGAGTTCCCGGACTTCGACTACACGGGTTACAACTTCTGGCTCGGCAAGCTCAACGACTTCGGCGGCGACTACGTCGCGGCGGAGATGGTGAAGGCTTTCATCACTTCGGACGAGTACCTGAAGAGGTTCGGGCAGTAGTGAGCCAGTCTCAACGCTTCGTCGGCGCGGGCCACTCGACGGCTTCGGCGCCGACGAATCGCGCGAGGCGCTCCGCGGGCTCCGTCCAACCCTTGCCCCGCTGGCGGG
>CAXTSK010000395.1:0-5340 GCA_964246655.1 uncultured Pyrinomonadaceae bacterium | reverse complement strand
ATCCCGCCCTCCGGCTTCTCGACGACCTTCAGCCGCATGTACTCGCGGTGCAGCTTGAGCTGCGGCACGCCCTGCTCGGCCGTCTGCTCGTCGTTCGTGTAGTGCGTCACGTTCGTCGCGAGATAGACGACGCCGCGGCCGTGCTTGACGACGCGCACCTCGCTCGACTGCCCGACCTCGCCGCCGCGCCGCTGCAAGGTGAAGACCTGCATCGAGCCGGAGTCGGCCGCCGTCACCTGCTTCTGCGCGACCTGCTGCCCGTCAACGTAGACTTCGAGCGCGTAGTCGGGGTCAAGCTCCTTGCTCACCTTCACGTAGTCGAGCAGGCCGTAGACGGCGAAGGCCGTCTCGCGGGTCGAGCGCCAGTAATAGCCGTGGTGGCGATGGCCCGTGAGCCAGCGCGCGGCGCGCGGCAAGACCTCGCTCGCGGGCAGGACGCGCGCCAGCGCCTTGACCGCGACCGCCGTCGCCTCCGTGTCGTTCCACCCGTGCTCGGTCTGCCAGAAGGCTTCGGCGCCGTTGCCCTTCGCCGCGTGCTCCAACTCGCCCGCGACCGCCTGCGCGCGTCCGTCGTTGCGCTCCTTCAAGCCGAGCGCCAAGTGCGCGCGCCCGTAGGCGCCGAGCTTCGCGCGGTTCGAGAAGAGGTCGTTGAGGTAACGCATCTCTGCGTCGCCGCTCTCGGCGAGCGCGTAGGCCATGTAGGCGCGCGCGTCGATGGTTGCCTCATCGGCGTTCGCGTCGAGCATCTTCTTGAGCGCGCCGCGCGCGTTATTCAGGCGGTCGGCGTTAACCTCGTAGCCCGCGCGCTGCGCCTGCACAAGGCCGTCCACGACGTAGGCCGTCATCCACGGGCTCGTGTCGTCGTCCTTCCACCAACCCCAGCCGCCGTCCGGGTGCTGGAAGCCGTAGAGGCGACGCAGACCCTTGCGTACCTTCTTGCCCACGTCGTTCGTGTCCCGCACGGTCGCCGTCTGCACGTTCTGCAAAGCCTGCGTGACGATGACGTTCGGGAGGAACGAAGACATCGTCTGCTCGGTGCAGCCGTACGGGTAGCTCGTCAGGTAGTCGAGCGCGCCGAAGAGCGTGCTGGCAATCGTCGGCGAGACCTCGACGCGCAGCGTACGCGCGTTCGGGTCGGCGTTCGCGGGGAGTTTGACGGTGACGGTCTTGTCGGCCTCGTCGTCCGAGATGGCGAACGAGTCGGCGCGCGTGTACTTCAAGCCGCGCGGGACGATGGGAATGCCGGTCTCGACGGCGTCGGACTCCGTGTCGGTCAAAGCCTTGGCGAGAATCTTCAGGTCGCCGGACGCAGGCGCCTCAACACGCCAGTTGACGCGGTACTCGCCCTGGCTCGGGATGGTCACGGTCTGCTGCGCGGGGTCGAGCAGCTTCGCGCCCGCCACCTCGATGCCGATCTTCGTCACCTTCTCCGACTTCAGGTAGTTGTGGACGATGCCGGAGAGCGTGACCGTGTCGCCCGCCGTCAGGAAGCGCGGCAGCGCGACGCGGAGGATGACATCTTTCCTCTCGACCACCTTCGAGACGGCGACGCCGACCTTCGTGTCGGCCGTGACGGCGCGCGCGGTGGCGCGCCACGTCGTCAGGTTGTCGGGCAGGTCGAACTTGGCGGTGGCCTTGCCGTCAGGGCCGGTGACGAGGTTGGGCTGCCAGAAGGCCGTGTCCTTGAAAATCTTCCTGACGAGCGGGTTGACCGTGTCGTCTTTGATGTCGGCGAACTGATTCTTCGGCTTCTTCCGCTGCGCCAGCTCTATCTTCTTCTCGCCCGCGTAGCCCGAGAAGTAGTAGTTGACCGAGAAGGAGGTTGACACGGAGCTGTAGCGCGGGCCGTAGAACTCACGCCGGATGTCGCCGATTGACTCGGCCGCGATGCTGTAGACGGCCTCGTCCACGACGCCCAGAGAGACCTCGGCGCCCGCGGCGGGCGAGCCGTCCGCGTTGCGCGCGAGAATCGTGTAAGAGGCGGTCTCGCGCGGCTTGAACTCCTTCTTGTTCGGGACGATCTCAAGCTTGAGCATCTTGTCGCGCGCGGGCACCTTGAGGTCGAGCTGCTGCGTGAACATCTCGCTGTTGCGGACGTAGGTGACGCTGACGGTGACGTTCGGGGCGAAGCGCGCCTCGACGGGGATGTCGATGGTCGCCTGTCGTCCCGCGACGTGGATTTGCCGCACGGCGAGGACGTTGTCCAGCTCGGTCGTGACGAGCAGGTGCGCGTCCTCCTTCGGCAACTGCGCGAGGATGCGTGCGGTCTCGCCGGGCTTGTAAGAGGGCTTGTCGGCGACGAGCTGTATCTCGTCCTCGCCTTGATATGAAACGTCAGTCCAGCGCCCCGTCGGGTCTGCGATCCAGAGGTAGCCGGCCTCCATCACGACGGGCTTGCCGCCTTCGTCCACGGTCGTCTTGATGCGGACGCTGCCGGGCGTGGGCGCCGTGTAGTCAACCGAGCCCTTCCCTTCGGCGTTCGTGTCCACGTCAACGGACGAAAGCTCTTTCTCCTCGACTTCGTAGTCGGGGTATTCGTAGCCGTCCTCCGTCTTCTTGACGACCTTCTTCCAGCGGCGGTCGAAGAAGGTGAGTTTGACGCGCGTCTGCACGGGTCGGCCCTCGCGGTCGCGCGCGGTGACGTTGACGCGGGCCGCCTCGCCCTGGTTGTAGACGTAGCGGTCGGCGTAGGCGTAGGCGACGACGTTGCTGCGCACGCCGGTGAAGGAGGTCGAGCTGCTCATCGAGCGGCGGGCGGCGTCCGTCACCTCCGCTTCGAGGCGGTAGCTGTAGTCCCAGTAGTCCTTCGCGTCGGCCTGCGGGACTTTGAAGTCAACGTTGAGCTGCCCCTGCGCGTCGAGCTTGCCGTCGCCTTCGAGCAGCATCTCGTCGTTGTAGCCGGAGCCCTCGTCCCCGCCCTCCTCGGCCGTCGGGTCTGCGCCGAACTCGTCCTCCTCGTCCCCGCCGCCCTCGCGCCACCAGCCGTAGTAGCGCGAGCGGTAGACGTAGTATTTGACCGAAGCCCGCGCCACGGGCGAGCCGAAGAAGTAGTTGGCCGAGACGGTGAAGCGCGTCTGCTCGCCCGCGCGGACGAACTGCTGCGGCGTCGTCACCTTCACCTTGTACTCGGGCTTCTTATACTCGGCCACCTCGAAGCTGCCGCTGGACTCCGCGCCGTCGAGCGAGGCGCTGATGTTGTAGTAGCCGAGCGGCGTCTCTTCGGGCAGGTCCAACTCGCCGCTGAAGGTGCCGCGCGAGGAGAGCGGAAGCTCCTGCTGGTAGATGGTCGCGCCGTCGCCGTCGGTGACCGTGACGGAGACGCCCTTGCCCGCTGGGAGCTTGTAGCCGTCGTCGGTGCGCTCGCGGAGGATGCCGCGGAAGTAGACCTTCTGCTCGGGCCGGTAGACGGGGCGGTCGGTGTAGAGATAGCTCATCAGCTCCGGCCCGCCGCCTTCTTCGTCTTCGCCGCCGGAGCCGCTGAAGTAGTAGGAGTCGAGGTCGGAGATGGCGAAGTTGTCGCCCTGACTCGCCATGACGAGGTAGGACTCCGAGACCTGCGGCTGCCCTTCCGCCGCGGCCTCCGCGTCCCCTTCTGCTCCCCCTTCCTCGGTCTCCTCTTCGTCTTCGCTCGCCTTCGCGGGCGGCTTCTTCTCGACGACCTGAAGCTTGAGCAACCCTTGCTTGTCGGTCGCGCCTTTGGTCACGTCGGCCTTCTTGCGGATGATCTGCACCTGCACGCCCTCGCGCGGCTGGCCGGTCTTCCGCTCGACGGCGTAGACGAGCATCGAGCCGTCCTTCGAAGTCTTCTGGACGGTGGCGAGGTCTGTGACGATGAGGATGCCGAAGGCGCGCAGGTCGTCGTGGACGGCCTCGACCAGATAGACACCCGGCTCGCGCTTGCCGAGCGAGATCATCCGGCGGTCGTACACGTCTTCGAGCGGCGGCAACTTCTCGCGCCAGCTCGTCACCATCTGGTCGGGGTTGAGGAGCGGCACGCGCGCGAAGTCGGTCGCGACGTTCAGGGGCGTGCGGTTGCTCGTATCGTCCTCCTCGGGGCGGAAGCGCTGGTTGAAGCCCTTGCGCGACTGGTTCTGGAGCTGCTGGCGGACGTAGGTCTTGACGTGGCCGTAGCCCCAGCTCTTGAGCGCGCGCAGCTTCTCAAGAAAGGTCGGCTTCTTCTCGACGCTCTTGCCGACCTCGGCCTCCTCGTCCTCGCCGACCTGGTGCGGGTTGTCGAGCTGGCGGAAGAACTTGACCGGGTCTTTGACCTTGTAGACGCGGAAGTCCAGAGCCTCCACGCCTCGGTAGTTGACCCAGAGGCGCGCGCGGTCGCTCGGCGCGTAGGTGCGGTTGGTGTGGAGCGAGAAGAAGGGCTTGGCGTGCGGGTCGGGCGGCTGCGGCGTGCGCCCGTACTCGTTCAGCTCGGACGGCGCGACCGCCGCCGCGTAACTGTAGCGCGCCTTCACGCGCAGCGCGACGAAACCCAGAACGAGCGCCAGCGCGCCCGCGTAGACCGCAACGCCTGTCAGAAGAGAACGACGGGACATAAGCCCTCCGGAGTTAGTGAGCAGTGAGCGGTAAGCAGTAAGCAGTTAAGAGTCGCGTTGTCGGAAACTCTGTTTTCATCCTTCAACCTCCATAACGCGGAGCGACTGCTCACTGCTCACCGCTCACTCTAGAATCTTCAAGCGGTAAAAGCCGAGAAAGTTTTTGTTGGCCGCGACGGGTCGCCAGCGCGGGTCGGGGTGGCGCGCGAGCACGGCGAGGCGCACCTTGCGGACTTCGCCCGCGTCCTTGGGCGAAGAGCCCGTGTGGTAGACGAGCCAGTCCGACGCGCCCTCGTCGTCCGCGCGCGCGCGGCCGAGGAAGAGCATGACGTGGTACGGGTACTTCTGAACCCAGGGCTGGTGGAAGAAGATAAGGTCGCCGGGTTCCGCCTGTCGCGGGTCGCGGCCGACGAAGCGGCTGTTGAACTCCCTGAGCGTGCGCGCGTCGGCGTACTCGGAGAAGGTGCCGTCCGAGAGGTTCGCTTCCGAGAAGGAACCGGCGTTGGTGCGGAAGAGTTTCTCGCCGATGGGGCTGCGCTCCAAAGTGTAGGCGCGCACGTCGGGAGCGACCGGGTCGTAAGCTTCGCCCATCCGCAGGAGCCACGCGCGGTCGTGCGCGCGCAACGCCTCGCGCCAGGCGAAGCGCACCAGGCCCGCGCAGTCGCGCTGTTCCTTATTCCACTCTTTGCTCGCGTCGTAGAACTGTGCCTCGGCGATGGCGGTGAACCACTCGCGGAAGCTCTCGCGGTCACCGTAGGAGCGCAACTCGACGGCGTCGGGGATGCCGTCGAGT
>CAXTSK010000394.1:1328-5354 GCA_964246655.1 uncultured Pyrinomonadaceae bacterium | reverse complement strand
CGCACGTAGTTCGCGAACTGGCTGGGCTTGAGCGAGACGCGGTGGTCTGCGAAGTAGCCGGTGTTGCTCGGCGTCGTCTCGACCGCGTAAAGCCGACAAAGCTCGCGCGCTTCGCCGTCGTTGGCGCGGCGGCGCGAGGCGAAGTCGCGCGCGTAGCGCAAAGCGCCCGGGCCGCATTCGAGGAAGTTCGAGTCGAGCGAAAGGACACGCTCGGCCGCAGCGAAATTGTAGACGGGCGTCGCGAACCCGCCCGTGGCCTGCCTCACACCTAACAGCCCGTTGTTGCCGCCCGCGGGCTCCCACTGATACCACTGCGAGCCGGGCCAGCGGCGCTTGATGTCGCGCATCAGCGCGCCGACGGTCGGCGAAGTGACCGTCTCGGTCAGAAACCTCAAGCCCGCGCCCTGCTTCCCGCGCTGACCTTCGAGCGCGGTCAGCATCTCGCCGAGGAAGGCCGAGTAGGTGCGCACCTCGCCGCGGTTGATGAGGTTCTGCGAGCGGTCGGGGTCGTAAAGCCCGAGCACCGAAGCCTGCGAGAACACGTCGGCCGCGCCGAGGCTGGCCGGGTGGAGGTCGTTCCCCTCAACCTTGACGGGTCGCCCCATGTAGCTCCGCACCAGGAGCGGCGCGCAGCCGCCCGCAAACGGCATCGCGGTGGCGAAGTAGAGAGACTTGCCGGGGACGATCTCCTCCGGCTGGCGGACGTACGGGACGATGGTCTCGGGCGGCTGGTACGAGCAGCCCGTGAGCCCCGCGAGCGCGAGCGATGCGCCCATCAGTTTCAGGAACGTGCGGCGGTCGGCGGAGTCGTCCCACTCCGAGGCGTGCTGCGGGAACTCCCGGTGCAGAAGCTCCTCGAACTCCTCCGTCCCCGAAAGCTCTTCGAGGCTCTGCCAGTACTCGCGCCCGCGCTTCGCCTGGAGCTTCGCGCGCACGCCCTCGATCTGGACGGGCCGCTTGCGAATCTGGTACAGCTCGGGGAAAGTGTCTTTGATGTGCATCCTGCTTATCCTGAGCGCCCTACCGGTGGCACGTCGAGCAGCTCGTGATGGTGGCCGCGTCGCGGACGCGGTAGTCGCGCTTGAGCTGGAGCCCCAGCTCGCGGCGCTTGGGCGCTAAGTTCTCGCCGAGGCGGTTCTCCGAGTTGGCCGTCACGCCCGCCTCCTTATCGCCGTCGATGTTCCAGCCCATGTTGGTGATCTGATCCTTCGGGCGCAGGTAACGCTCGGGCTCGCGGTGGCAGGCGAGGCACCACTCCATCTGGAGCGAGGCCGACTGGTAGACGGCCGGCATCGTGTCCACGCGCCCGTGGCAGGAGGCGCAGCCCACGCCCTTGTTGACGTGGATGGAGTGGTTGAAGTAGACGAAGTCGGGCAGGTCGTGGACGCGCGCCCACTCGATGGGCTTGTTCTCGCGGTAGCTGGTGCGGACGATCTCCAGGTACGGGCTCTCGTTCCAGATCTGCGAGTGGCAGTTCATGCAGGTCTTGGTTGGGGGCATGCCCGCGGTGTTCGACACCTCGACCGAGGTGTGGCAGTAGCGGCAGTCGATGCCGTCGTCGCCGACGTGGTGCTTGTGCGAGAACTGGACGGGCTGCTGCACCTCGATGAACTGGCCCGTGTTGTAGGAGGAGCGGTTGATCTCGGCGAGCACCCAGAGCGAGGCGGCGACGAGGAAGACGCCGCCGAAGATGCTGACCTTGGCGATGGTGTTGGTGCTGTGGTGGAAAATCTGCATGCTCTTCCCCGAACCCGTCTTGTGACTCTTGGCACTAGCCCGGCGAGACGGAACCCTTGAACTCCGGTCGGGCGCACCCGCGCGCCGCCTGCGGCCTTCCGCCCGACGGCGGGGGCACGCGCGTCCGCGAAAGCCCTTACGGCCGCACCACCAAAATTAAGAACTTCTTGAAGTGCCCTAGTGATACTACTTTTTTCCGCGCCGGGCAAGCGCTTATTCAAAATTTAAATATGAATATTGACCCGCGCCGCACATTAAGGAATCTAATAGACGCGCGTCGATGAGAGCCGGCTTTCCTTCCTACACCCACCGCCGCAGCCGGGCCGCCGCGCCGAAAACGTTGCAAGAACCCGTAAGTCCACAGTTTCACCCTGAGGGAGGGCGAGAATTTTGTTGACAGCGCCCCCCGTCCGAGAGTAAAAGTTCCGCGCGCCGGTGAAACCGCTTTTTACTCCAAGGCGGTGCCCCATTCCAGCAGTATTGCCTCGTCGCACCCGGGCGCACGGCATGCCTCGTTAAGGCCGCCGCCCCCCGTTCAACAGGTTGCCCCTATTGGGAGTAACTCACACTCTTCGACGACTCACTCGACAGGAGCACACGACCATGAGCATGCAGCGGAGATTCAGAGTTCTTACACTCAGCCTCGCGACCGTCCTCGCCACCATGTTGCACGCCACTACCGCGGCCAACCTCAAGCAGGGGGCCGAAAAGACGCTCAGGAAGCACACCCACCGGAACCCCGTGACCGAGATGGTCGGCTTGAAGTTTAAGGGCGTCCCCGCCGCCTTCGACCGGAAGATGGCCGCGGGCGACGACTGGCTCAAAGGGCTGGTCGTCACCGTGAAGAACACGTCGCCGAAACCGATCATGTACGTCGAGGTAGACCTCAGACTCTTTGACGAGAGGTACGACGAGGTCAACGGGAAACTACCTTTCATCTACCCTCTGTCGTACGGCATCAACACCAGCAACCTTTCGAGCCCGCCACCCGACACACTCCTCCCCACTCAAGTCATCGCACCCGGGAATACGGTCGATATCACGTTGACCGACGAAGACTACGCGTCACTGCTGGGCACCTTGTCGGTCGCCGGCTACCCCCTCCACATGAGAGACGCCGAGTTGACCGTCGTGGATGTCATCTTCGCCGACGGCACACGTTGGTACAAAAGCATGTTCCTTCAGCGAGACCCTGAGAACCCCAAAGAGTGGATCCGCGTCCGGGCGGCGGGGCTGAGGCCGGGAGACGACACGCCGCCGCTCCCAACTGCGGTCAAACCCCCGGGCGGCGCCAGCGCCGCCCTTTTTTTTGCGGTCTCCCTACCCGGCGCGGCGCTGGCTCTCGCCGCCAACCTCCGCAACTCGGTCAAGCCCGTCAGGCCCGCCTTGCAGACGGAGATGTGCAAAGAGGCGAGACCTGCCGAAGCCTTCCCGTGCGGGCCTGAGGTTCCCTTCTGTACCGCACAGAATGACCGGCTACAAGACTACGAAGGCACGGAGGCTCCCGCGAGGCTGAGACTCACGACGAGGGCTTGTCGGCTGCCCGAGAGCATGGGCGGCGGGTCGTGTAACTTATCGGTCACGGTTTCCGAACTCGTGTTTTGCGAGTCTGGCCCCCAGCAGCCCTGCTACGTCACCGGCACCTGCCCCACCGGCGAGAGCGGCGAGAGCGGCGGCGGCGGGCCGCTCTCGCCCGTCCTCGTAGACGTTTCCGGCGACGGCTTCGCCCTCACCGACGCCGCGGGCGGAGTTCGCTTCGACCTCAACTCCGACGGCGCGCCCGAGCGGCTCTCGTGGACTTCGGCCGGCTCCGACGACGCCTGGCTCGCCCTCGACCGCGACGGCAATGGCGCCATCGACAGTGGGCGGGAATTGTTCGGCAACTTCACCCCGCAGCCCGAGCCGCCCGCGGGACAGGAGCGCCAAGGCTTCCTCGCGCTGGCCGAGTATGACAAGCTGGCGCAGGGCGGCAACGGCGACGGGCTGATTACGAAGCAGGACGCTATCTTCTCAAGTCTGCGGCTCTGGCAGGACACGAACCACGACGGCATCTCCGGGGCCGGCGAACTGCACACCCTCAAGCAACTCGGACTGAAGTCCCTCGACCTCGACTACAAGGAGTCGAAGCGGACAGACCAGTACGGCAACCGCTTCCGCTACCGGGCGAAGGTCAAGGATACGCATGACGCGCAGCTCGGCCGCTGGGCGTGGGACGTGTTCCTCGTCTCGGGCCAGTAGACGCGGGTCGGTACGTTCAAGAAGGAGGCCCCGGGGGGGCGCGGGAGAGGC
>CAXTSK010000394.1:0-1318 GCA_964246655.1 uncultured Pyrinomonadaceae bacterium | reverse complement strand
TTAGCTCTGGGGGGGGGGGGGGGGCGTGGGGGCGGGGCGGGGCGCCTCCGTTTTTGAAGTCGCCTACCGTCTGCCGAAGACGACGCCGAGGATGACGAGGACGAAGAGGATGAAGAGGACGAGCAGCGCGATCTTCCAGAAGCTGTAGGGGCGGTCGCCCTGCACCTCGCCGGTGCGGCCGTTGACGACGACCTGATAGACCTTGTCCTGAAAGCGGTAGGCGCCGACGTAGACGGGGAGCAGGAGGTGCTTGAAGGTGACGGCCGAGTACTGTGTCGCGACGTTCGAGACGCGCTGCTCGTCGCCCCCGATGTCGCGGCGCACGTCGGCGTCGATGACGGGCGCGGCCGCCTGCTTCGCCAGCTCGAAGCCCTCGGCGAGGCTCACCTGGTAGCGCTGCGCCTTGTAGCCCGAGAGGTAAGCGGGGTCGTACGCGGTCAACTCCTTCAAGTCCCAAGGCTCAAGCGCCGTGAGGCGTTGGGGCGGCAGAGACTTCGTCGCGGGGACGAGGATGTCGTCGAACCAGCGCTCGACCTGCCCGGAGGCGGGGTGCCAGCGCGTGTGCTGCACTTGGCGCGTGCGCTGCACCTCGCGCCCCTGCGCGTCGCGCTCGGTGTATTGCTCGGTCGTGTAGTAGTGCTCGCCGCGCTCGCCCGTGTAGCGGCTCGCGGCGTAGGCGTCGTAAGTCCAGAAGGGGATGTAGACGCCGCTTATTCCTTCGTGCGCGGCGAGCTTCTTCAAAGCGTTCGGCGCGAACCAGCGCGAGCCGATCCACCCGCCGACGAAGCCCGTGGCCGCGTCCTGCGTCACGCGGAAGGGGAGGACGCCTTCGGGCGCGAGCACGGGGTCGGCCGAGCGCGGCTGCGCGACGAGCGGGCTGCCGCAGAAGTCGCACTCGCCCGCGACCATCGGCGGCGTGAAGGTGACGGTGGCCCCGCACGTCTGGCAGGCGACTTCGAGCGCGCCCTCGGCGAGCGTGCCCATCTGGTCGGCGTGCAGTTGCAGGTATTGTTCGTAGGAGCGCTCCTCGACCGTCGTGCCCGTCGGCTCGATGCGCTCCTGCCGCCCGCAGTAAGGGCACGTCAAATTCCCGCCCTCCGGCGCGAACTGCAAATCCGCCCCGCACCCCGGGCAGCGAAAGCGATGGACTTTCTGTTGGGGGTCTGTCTGTTGCTGCATGTGTCTACCGACCGTTTATGATTGAGAGTTGAGGATTGCCGCGCCGCCGCCAGACGAAGCCGTCGAGGATGTAGTGCGTCGCCTGCGGGAGCGCGAGCAAAGGGACGAGAAAAACTTTGAGTGAATCCCAATCCCACCC
>CAXTSK010000393.1:0-5363 GCA_964246655.1 uncultured Pyrinomonadaceae bacterium | reverse complement strand
CGAGCCGGAACGCGCACAGCTCGACGCGCCTCTGCGCGGGCGTCCGCATCCCTCCGGTCTCGCGCTTCGAGGCGACGCGCGCGGGCACGCGCGCCAGCGCCGCACCAAACATCCCGAAGACGTTCGAGTAGAAGTCGCTCGTCTGCACGAGGGCGATGCCTTCGACGCGCAGGAAGGCGGCGAAGCGACGGAGCTGTGCGACGAACCGCCGGTCGTAGAAGGAGGTAAGCGGGTACGCATGTATCTCGCCCAAGTTCAGCCGCTCGACCTCTTTGCGCAGCACGCCCTCGGGGCTGAGGCAGGCGACGCGGACGCGGTAGCGCCCCGACTCCGCGAGCAGGCGCGTGAGCTGCACGGCCTGGCGCTCCGAGCCGCCCTGGTTAAAGCTGCCGACGAGTTGGAGGACGTGGGGCTTCAACAACGTATCTCCGCCGCGTCAGGAGGCGAGCGCCGCTTCGCGCGGCGTCGCGACCGCCGCGGGCTCCGCCTCGAACGCCTCGGCGAGCACGCGCCCCTTCATGCCCTCGGCCGGGGGCAGCCCGAGCAACGCGAGCACGGTCGGCGCCAGATCAAGGTTGTCGCACTCCGCGACGCGTCCGCCGGGAGTGACGCCCGCGCCGTAGAAGATGAGCATCCCGCGCGGGTCGTGGCAGCCCGACTTCACCTGCCCCGTCAGGTAGTCGAGGTCTTCGTAGAGGAACGACTCGCCCGAGTGCGGGAAGAAGCAGCGCGTCCCCTCCTCGATGGGCTTTTCGAGCCGCAGGTTGACCGTCACGCCGCGCCCGACCGTCGTCGTGTAGAACATCGGGCGCGCGGGCGTCTCGACGTAGGCGGCGCCCAGGCGTTCGAGGACGAGGGCGAACGTCTCGTCCGTGTCCGGGTAGATGTTGAACTGGTCGGACATGGTCGAGAGCGCCTCGGCGCGACCCTCGACGCCGAGTATCTTCAGCAGCCGGTCGAGCGAGCGCACCTGCCCGATGCTCTTGCGCTCGCGCTCGGTGAAGGGCTTCTGGCCCATGCTGGAGGCGACGACGAGCACGGTCTCGTCGTCGAGCAACGCCGTCACGCGCCGCAAAAGCTCGTCGGCCGTCCGGTAGCCGTGCTCGATGGCGCCGCCGTGCGCGCGCCGCTCCTCCTCGCTCGTCGCGGCCGCGAACAGCTCGGGCCGCATCGCCTTCCAGTAGGTGTGCATGTAGTGCGCGACGTGGTTGGTGTGGAAGGAGGCGAAGTCCGGCCGGTGGCGCCGGTAAAGGCGGCTGAAGAAGTCGAAGTTGACGAAGGGTTGGAGCGCGACGCGCCGCCAGCGCGAAGACGAGTCGAAGCGCTCGCGTGCAAGCTGCGCGGCCACGCGCGCGGCCGTCTTCGCAGAGAGCCCGAGGCCGAAGAGCTTCGCGCCGAGCCGCGCCTTGAACCTCAACCCGTCCTGGTCGGAGGGCAGGCGCACCGAGCGCGTGTAGGTCAGGTTCAATTCCTGTATGGGCCGCAGCTCCGGCGGGTGCGTCGCCGTGTCGGGCGCGAAGGTGTCCGGCACGTAGAAGCCTTCGACCGACTGCGGCGGCCACGAGCAGAGGCTCCCGTAGACGCCGACCTTGAGGCCGCGCTCGTGGCACAGCTCCCAGAGCCGCGGCGCCTGGATGCTCTCGGGCGGCTGCTGGAGGAAGAAGACGTTGTGCTCGTCCTGCGTCCGGCCCGTGTAGACGGTCGTCCACGTAATCCACGGGTCGAGCTGCGGCGGCATGTCCACGCTCAAGGGCGCGCCCCACGCGCCTTCGCGTTTGAGGCGCGCGAACGTCGGCAGCTTCCCCTCCTCGATCCAGGGGTCGATCAAGTCCCACGTGATCTCGTTGATCTCGATTAGCAGAACCTTCCTGCGTTTCATCTCTCTCACTCCTCAGGCTGACACGGGGACTGGACTGGACTCCTCCGAAGCGTTCGCGGCCCGCGCGGGCGGTTCGTCGGCGAAGGCCCTCTGCCAAAGCTCCAAGACGAACAGCGACCAGAGCGCGTTCGAGTGGTTGCGGCGGCCGCGCTCGTGCTCGTCGAGCAGCACGTCCACGTAGGCCGGGTCGAAGACGCCGCGCGCGCGCGTGCGCGGGTCGGCGAAGGTGTCGCGGATGCGCTCGCGCAACTCGCGGTTGATCCACTCGCCGATGGGCACGCCGAAGCCCTGCTTCGGGCGGTCGAGTATCTCGTCGGGGACGAGCCCGCGCACGGCCCGCTTGAAGATATATTTGGATGCACCGCCGCGCATCTTCAGAGAGGCAGGCATGCGCGAGACGAACTCGATAAGCTTGTGTTCGAGCAGCGGCACGCGCGCTTCGAGCGAGGCGGCCATGCTCATGCGGTCAACCTTCGTCAGGATGTCGCCCGGCAGGTAGGTCTTCGCGTCGAGGTAGAGGAGCGGACTGACCCCGTCGGCAGCGTTGGCGCGTGCGCCGTGCGCGCGGAAGATTTCGGCCGCCGTGTCGCGCCCCGCGAGCGCGCGTCGGAAGTCTTCGGTGTAGAGAGCGCGCTTGCCGAGCGCGTTGAAGGTCGAGACGTTGTCGAGGTAACGCTCGGCCGGGTCGAGCGCGACGTTGTGCAGGAAGTTGCGGCCGCGCGCGCCGTGCGGGAGTTGTGCGGCCAGCGGCGCCATCAAGCCCCGCCGCATGAGGCGCGGCAGGCGCGCGAAGCTTGCCCTTCCCTGCTCGACCGCGTAGCGCGTGTAGCCCGCGAACAGCTCGTCGCCTCCGTCGCCCGAGAGGACGACCTTGACGTGCTCGCGCGCGAGCTTCGAGACAAGGTAGGTCGGTATGGAAGACTGATCCGCGAACGGCTCGTCGAAATGACGGACGAGTTCGTCAACGAGTTGGCAAACGTCGGGCGTGACGATCAGCTCGCGGTGGTCGGTCTCGAAGTGGCGGGCGGCGAGGCGCGCGTACTTCAGCTCGTCGAAGCTGTCCTCGCGGAAGCCGATGGAGAAAGTCTTGACGGGCGCGTTGGTGGCGCGGCTCATCAGGCCGACGATGGTGCTCGAATCGACGCCGCCCGAAAGAAACGCGCCGAGCGGCACGTCTGCGACGAGCATCATCCGCACGGACTCTTCGAGCCGCGCGCGCAGTTCCTCGACGTACTCCTCCTCGCGCCGCGGCCGTTCGTCCGTCTCGGTGGGGAAGTCCCAGTAGCTTTCGGTGCTGACGCGTCCCTTCTCCAAGACGAGGCGGTGGCCGGCTTCGAGCTTGCGGACGCCTTGGAAGACGCTCAGAGGCTCGGGCACGTAGCCGAGCGTGAGGTAGGCGTCGAGCGCCGCGGGGTCTGTCTCGCGCTCGACTTCGGGGTGTTCGAGCAGGCACTTCAGCTCCGAGCCGAAGACGAACGTGCCGCCGGGCGTCGTGGTGTAGTAGAGCGGCTTCTCGCCCGCGCGGTCGCGCGCGACGAAGAGGCGTTCCGTGCGCGCGTCCCAGACGGCGAAGGCGAACATACCGCGCAGCCGCTCGACACACGCGTCGCCGAACTCCTCGTAGGCGTGGACGATTGCTTCGGTGTCGGAGCGCGTGCGGAACTTGTGGCCGCGCGCTTCGAGGTCGCGTTGCAGCTCTTTGAAATTATAAATCTCGCCGTTGAAGACGAGGCGGACGCGCGCGTCGCAGCCCGACATCGGCTGTTGGCCGCCCGCGAGGTCGATGATCGAGAGCCGCCGCATGCCGACGGCGGCGCGGCCTAAGACCTCTGCGCCCTGCTCGTCCGGCCCGCGGTGCACGATGCTTCGGCACATGCGGTCGAGGAGCGCCGCGCGCTCTTCCACAGTGCGCGCGCTCCCGATGCTCTCGACAAATCCTGCGATGCCACACATAGCTCTATGAAGCCGGCCGGGCGTCGGCCGGGGCCGCGCCGAACGGGGGCAGGACGTAGCGCCCGCCGCAATGGGTCCAGTACCTTTGGTAGACGCGCAGAGCGTCAATCAGGTAGTCGTAGTCGCGCAGGCCGACGCGATGCGCGAGTGCCGCGAGCCTCAACTGCGGCCGGCTGAAGAGGGGGTCTGGGAAGTCTCCGTTGCCGAGCCGTAGAGGGCGGCGCGCGGCCCGCCGCCGGCCCGCTTCCCACTGGTAGCCGAGGTCGGGCGGGACGGGCAGCGGGCAGGGCTCGTGCCCCGGGTAAGTCTGCCAGGGCACGCAGGTGACGGCCGGCGCGAAGTGCGCCAGGAACTTCGTGTAGAAGCGGTGGCCGAGGCAGAGTTCGACGGGGACCGAGAGGACGAGCGCCAGGAAGTCCGAGTCGTAAAAGGGCAGGTGCAGCTCCAGCCGGTGGCGGTCGATGTTCTCGAAGTGTGCGAAGAGGTGGCGTCGCTGGTCGTTGAGCATCAGAAAGAGGTGGAAGGCCCGACCGCCGTCGTCGCAGCGGATGTCTTCCAATTCTTCGAGAATGCCGCGGCGCAGCGTGTCGGAGAGGGCGGCGGCGACTTCCGTTTTAAAGAACCGCCGCGGGGTACCCGCGCCCTCCTGCTGCAAATAGGCCGCGGCCGCCGCGGCCGGCCGGCCCGCGCGCATGTGCTCGACGATCTCGCGGCTCATGTGGACGTGGCCGAGCGCCCGCTGCTGGCGTGGTCGGGCGAGCCCGTCCAGGCGTCTGCCAGCAGTTGCGACCAGTCCGGGTCGCCGCCGCGCGGGTGCTCCGCGTGCGAGGCGCCGACGCGGCGCGCGCACTCGGCCCCGAAGATCTGATCCTGCGAGCCGGCGGGCGAGAAGTTGAAGGTGTGGACGCGGAGCCCCCGCGCGCGCAAGGCGCCGACCACGGCGCGCGAGTCGAGCCCGCCGCTGAGGAAGGCGAAGGTCGTCGAGTCGCCCCGCGCGCGCAACGCGACGGCCTCCGTAAAGCACTCGTAGGCTTCGCCGGCCAGCTCGGCCTCGGGCCGCCCGGAGGTGGCGACGGCGT
Organism: uncultured Pyrinomonadaceae bacterium; assembly: GCA_964246655.1. GTDB lineage: Bacteria > Acidobacteriota > Blastocatellia > Pyrinomonadales > Pyrinomonadaceae > QHXN01. The sequence continues at coordinate 452 of CAXTSK010000393.1, read as the reverse complement.
CCCAGCGCCAGTACTGCTCGCGCCTCGTCCGCACCCCCTCGAAGCTCAACACCTCGGCCGCGCGCAGTTGCGAGACGCCCGCGTAGGGGGTGCGCGTGCCGAGCGGGACGCCGAGCGCCACCATCTCGGTCACGGCGCGCACGTCCATCTGTTTTGGCACCGCGGCGAGCTTCTCGAAGATGCGCAGCGCCGTGGCGAAGATGACCAGCCGCTCGTCGGCCCAGTAGTAGACGGGGCGAACGCAGAGCTTGTCGGCGACGAGGCTCAGCTCACCGGTCGTCGGCCGGTAGTGGGCCGCGCAGAAGACGCCACGCGCGCGCGCGAGCGCCCCACGGTCGCCGCGGAGCCAGCCGTCGTGCAGGAGGTCGAGGTCGGCGGAACGACCGGCGCCGCCCGCGAGCGGCTCGCCCGCCAGCAGCGACACGCACCCGTCGGCGTCCGCGCGCGCCGCC
>CAXTSK010000392.1:0-5384 GCA_964246655.1 uncultured Pyrinomonadaceae bacterium | reverse complement strand
GTCGAGGCATGGCCTCCCTCCTTCGTCGGGACGGGTTGAGGTTAGCCCTTGGCGGAGGGTTCGAGCGGCACGAGTTTGACGAGCGGTGCGTCTCCGGCGCCGGAGCGCTTATCGCGGCGCGCGGCGGCGCGGGTTCGCGGCGAGGAGCGCTTCGAGCTTGGCGCGCGCGGGCGCCGTCTTATCTTTCGAGACTTCAGGCCGGCGCGCGTGGTGCAGGTGCGTGACGGCGACCGCGAGCGCGTCGGAGGCGTCGAAGGGCGCGGGCGGCTCCTTGAGCTTGAGCAGCACGCGCATCATCTCCTGCACCTGTTGCTTCTCGGCCGCGCCGTAGCCGACCACCGTCTGCTTGATGAGGCGCGGCGCGTACTCCGCGATCTCTATCCCGGTGCGCTCGGCCGCGAGCAGCACCACGCCGCGGACGTGCCCGAGCTTGAGCGCCGTCTGCGCGTTGACCGCGAAGAAAGACTCCTCGACGGCGCACACGTCGGGACGAAACTTCTCGATGATGGATTCGACGCCGACGCTTATCTTCAACAGCCGCGCCGCGAAGCGCTCACGCGGTCGGGCCTTCACCGTGCCGAAGTCCACCAAGCGGTAGCGGCGCGCGTCGCCCTCGACCACGCCCCACCCCGTCGTCTCGCTCCCCGGGTCGATGCCCAAAACACGCACGCGCCTTTATACACCAAGCCCCGCGCTGCGCCTATAGCAGCTTGCAGTTGAATGTGATGGGGAAGGAGTTCATCACAGAGACACAGGGGCACAGCTCCATGCCCGTTGTGTCTCTGTGTCTCTGTGGTGAATGCTCACTCAAGTGAAGTTGCTTTCTGCCGCCGGTTCAGCCCTGCACCTGCGCCAGAAAGTAGTCCAGGTCAAAGAACTCTCTCTCCGACTCAATTTTCCCCTCCTGGTTTAACTTGAAGATGCCGATGCCGTCCATGAAGAAGACGTTGCCGGTCTTGGTCTTAAACTTGAACCTCCATGCGACGGCTGCTTCCTGCCCGCGCACTTTGATGTCCAGGGAGTGGATTTTCATCTTACTAAAAAGACCTTGGAACGTTGCCACGTAAGCGGTGATGGCCTCCTTCCCCTGGATCGCCGGAGTCCCGACCGGGTCTTCGAGCACGGCGTCGTCGGCGAAATAGCTCATGACCCCCGGGGTATCGAGCGCAGCCAATTTGGTGAAGGCGTCCTCAATCACCGCTTCGGTCTGCTCCGGGGTCAGATTGTTGGTCGCAGCCGCCTCGACGCGCGTGACGTTCGAAGCGAACAAAAACAGGAGCGCCGCCGCCAGCGCCGTCATCCTCTTCACAAACAGACTTTGGTTTCTCATCTCGTATCCTTTCGGGTATTGGATTAATCCGAGGCGAACATCGCCGTGGCATCCTCACTCGACGACGGCGATGCTCGCAAAATTACCGCCGCACGGAGAAGTTGCCGAACTTCTCACCGTATTACCGCGGCGCAAAATTTTTTATTGACTCAAGGCAGGATGGGTTTATCGAGCGGGTTGCCGGGGTTGCCGGCGGACTGCCGAAGCAGCGTCCGCGCGGACGACTCCCTGCTTAAACCAAAGTCATGCTGAGGCGCGTGACCGACGACATCTACGGTCAGCGCGTCTTGATGCGAATCACCGTCAGCGAGTGCGCGGGCGCTTCGTATTTAAACTCCCTGTCCACCAGGATGCCGGACGTGACCGGCGTGACCCGGGAGGGGTCTTCGAAGCTGTTCACCGCCGACGGCTCACCGGCCAGCACGGTCTTGAGCGCCTGGCGGGAGATGTTCTTCGCGCCGGACAGCTCCACACGCAGCGGCCGGGGGGCCGGGCTGCCGTTGACCAGCTTGATGATGATGTCGCCCGTCCGGCTGTCGCGTACCGACGCCGCCGCGAACTCGTCCGGACGGGGGGCGCCCGTTAACGAGGTCGTCAGGTAAGCGTCGCCCTGGTTCGAGCCGAACATCTGCTGCACGTGGTAGTTGATGGTCGGGGCAACCTTCGTGTTGGTGAAGTAGATCAGGTCGGGAGTCCACTGCGTATGCCCGAGCTTTGCCAGGAGCGGCGCGTAGGAGGCCATGTGCACCACGTCGCCGTTGCGTTCGAGCTGGGTCATGTAGGCGGCTTCGGCCAACGCCGAGCGCAGCGTACTTTTCTTGCCGGTGTCGTGCGCGGCGTACTCGCCGACGTAGACTTTCGAGCGGCCGCGGTCGTAGCCGTCGTAGCGGTTCAGGTTGTCGAAGAACCACTGCGGCGGCTTGTAGTAATGTTCGTCCACCAACGGCACGCGCAGTCCGTCGGCGACCTTCCAGCCTTCGTCAAAGTCTTCGCCGTCCGGGAAGGGGCCGACCGTGCCGACGACGGTAAGCTCCGGATGCTTTGCTTTGACGGCTTCAAAGATCATCTTGAAGCGTTCCTTAAATGCGGGCGTGATCGCGTCCTCGTTGCCGACGCCGAGGTATTCGAGGTGGAAGGGCTTGGGGTGGCCGGCCGCTGCGCGCACGGCTCCCCATTTGGAGGTCGCCGGGCCGTTCGCCCATTCAATCAGGTCGAGGATGTCCCGCGTGTAAGCGCGCATGTCTGCTATCGCCAGACATTGCTGGCCCACGCCGCCGGTGTGGTCTGAGTTCTGGCACGAGACGCCTGCGGCGACGACGGGCAGAGGCTTGGCCCCGATGTCTTCGGCGAACTGGAAATACTCGAAGTACCCGAGGCCGACGCTCTGATGGTAGCCCCAGAGGTTCGCCTGCCCGCGGCGCTGCTCGACGGGGCCGATGGTCTCTTTCCACTGGTAGAAGTTGTTGGTGCCGTTACCGTGCGCGAGGCAGCCGCCGGGGAAGCGGATGAACTTCGGGCGCAGGTCGGCGATGGTCTGCGCGAGGTCTGCGCGCAGGCTGTGGCCGACGCGCTCTCGTCGAAGGACGTACCGACCTTCTTCCACTCGAACCTCGCGAGCTGCGACTGGGGCGGCGACGGCGAGAAGATCGTGGACGCGTTCCTCAAGTTCTGGGGGAGCCTGCCGCACGTGAAGGCCGGGCGCGTGCTGAGCTTCCTCTTCTTCAAGTACAGCGGCGGCGGCAACGGCGCCTCCGCGCGACTCGCGGAGCTGAACGCGCGCGCCCAGGAGTTTTTCGAAGGGCTGGGCGCGCGGCTCGCGAAGCTGAACGCGCGCGCCGGGGAAGCCCCCGGGGGTGCGTACTCCGTCGTCCTCCCGCGCCTCTCGTCGGTCGCGCTGAACGAGGCCGAGACGTGGGTGCGCAACGGCCAACACTTCCAAAAGCTCTGCCGCAATCACCCCCTCTACTTCTGCAACGTCGGGCGTGCCGTCGAGGAGATAGAGGGAATCTACACCGACCCGCTGATGCACATCCCGATGGAGCGACTAGCGCCGCAACTCCACGCCGTCATCGACAGACACATGTGCGGCGCGGCGGAGCGGGCCGCCTGAGTCGCGCCCGTCGGGCGCCGCACGAGGAGAGAGCGATGTTCCCCTTCTACACCGGCCAGGGGCAGCAGCCCGAAGTGCCGGCGCCGCTGCCCGCGCCCGACCGTCGGCGCCTGAGAGACCCTGGGCGCTATCTGCCCGACTCCGCGCTCGTCAAGGCGGTCAACGTGTCGCTGCTGCTCGGCCAGCCCTTGCTGTTGACGGGCGAGCCCGGCACCGGCAAGACGCAGCTCGCCTACAGCGTCAGCCGCGAGCTGGGGTACGGCGCGCCGCTCCTCTTCGAGACCAAGTCTTCGAGCGTCGCGCGCGACCTCTTCTACACTTATGACACGGTCGCGCGCTTCCAGGCCGTGCAGACGGGCCGCTCGCTCGAAGACCGTGACTATCTCTCTTACAACGCGCTCGGCCTCGCCATCCTCTACGCCAACGACGCCGACGCGGTGGCCGACGCGCTGCCCGAGGGCTTCCAACATCCCGGCCAGGGCCGGCGCTCGGTCGTGCTCATCGACGAGATCGACAAGGCGCCGCGCGACTTCCCCAACGACATCCTCAACGAGGTCGAGCACATGTACTTCAAGGTGCAGGAACTCGGCAACCGCGAGCTGCGCGCGCCCGAGGAATTGCGCCCCGTCCTCCTCATGACGAGCAACTCCGAGAAGCACCTGCCCGACGCCTTCCTGCGCCGCTGCGTCTACCACCACATAGCCTTTCCCGATAAGGCGCAGTTGGCGCGCATCGTCGCCGCGCGCATCGGGCAGTTCACTGACGGGAGCCCCTTCCTCTCCGACGCGCTCGACTTCTTCGAGCGCGTGCGCAAGCTCGAAGGCTTGAACAAGAAGCCCGCGACGGCCGAGATGCTCGGCTGGCTCCTCTACCTCTCGGAGCGCGGCGCGAAGCCCGGGGACAGGCTGAAGCAGCACGCCGAAGAGGTCAGGGCGAGCCTCGGCGTGCTGGTCAAGGACACGGCCGACCAGGCCACGCTGCGCCCGGCGCTGAACGAAATGCTGTAGCTGGGCTGCGTTTAGACGCGCGGCCGCGGACGAGTCTTCATGACGACGCACGGGCGCATCGACCCTGAGACGCTGAGCGCGTTCCTCGAAGGTCTCCCCGACCTTCTGGAGAGCCTGCGCGCGCAGGGCTACGGGTTGGGCACGCGGCAGCACGTCGCCGCGCATGAGTTGGTCGGCTTGCTCTTCGCGCGCGGCGGCCTGCCCGCGACACTCCCCGAGCTTGACGAGTGGCTCGCGCCCCTCATCTGCTTCACGCCCGCGCAGCAGGAGGAATTCCGCGAACGTTACCTTCAGTGGTTGGTCGAAAGGCATCTGGTAGACGAGCCGGACGGCACGTCCGACACGACGCACGAGACGGTTAAGCTCCTGCCGCCGGTCACGCCGCCCAAGCCGCACGTCTTCGAAAGAATCGTCCGGTGGCTCTCCTTGAACAGGCGCCCCCTCTTCACGGCCGGCGCGTTGCTCTTTGTCGCGGCGGCGCTCTTCGCCGCCTACTACTTCGCCGCCGACAACCGAAAGGAGGAAGACCTCACGCGGGTCGTCGTACTTAACCCGCCCGTGCCTGACCCCGTGCCGATCCCGCTGCCGTCCGACGAGGTTAACTCCGCTCCGACTCCGACTCCTCCGCCGCCGCCGATGCCGGACGTGGGACAGGCATGGGACGTGGACAAGCCCCCGGGCGGCAAGACCGTGGCTGCCGACCCCTTTGAGTTCAAGCCGAACAACCCGCCCCCGCCCGGGGGCTTGTCCACGTCCCATGCCTGTCCCACGTCCGGCATCGGCGGCGCTCACGCGCGTGCCGCCCTTCGCCGCGTGGGGGCTCTGGCAAGTCCTTCGGCGCATGCGGCGCCGGAAGGACGCCGAGCGCTTCGGCAAGGAGAAGCCGCGCTACGACAAGATCAAGGTGCGCGGCGTGCGCGAGCGCGTCTTCCAGAGC
>CAXTSK010000391.1:0-5396 GCA_964246655.1 uncultured Pyrinomonadaceae bacterium | reverse complement strand
CTTCGATTTCGCGCGCCTGCGGCACCGCCGTTTCGATGACGATCTTTCGGTCGATCGTCTTCTCGCGCGCCACGGCGTCGGCGAGCGTTTGGAGTTATTAGTCTCCGACTGCTTCGACGCTCTGCGTTTGGATGAGCATAAAGAACTCCGCTTCGACCTCGTCGCGTCGAACCCGCCGTACATCGCCGAGTCCGACATCGAAGAGTTGCAGAGGGAGGTGCGCGAACACGAGCCGCGCGTCGCGCTCACGCCGGGCGGCGACGGCCTCGCGGTCATCCGCCGCCTCGTCGCGGAAGCCCCGCACTTTCTCAAACCCGGCGGACATCTGGTCATCGAGATCGGCTTCGACCAGCACGAGCAGGTCGCCGCGCTCATCGACCCGGAGGTCTGGACGCTGCTTGACATACACCTTGACCTGCAAGGCATCCCGCGCACCGTCGCGCTCCGTCTGAACGGCGGATGAGAGTGTTCGGGTCAAGTGGTCGGCGTTTCCCGGGACGTGTTAGAATCCGCCCGACCTGACTCCCCTAAAAACTTTATGGATAGATTCAGAATTACCGGCGGCCGCCCCTTGAGCGGGCGCGTGACGGTCAGCGGGGCGAAGAACTCGGCGCTGCCGTGCCTGGCGGCGGCGATCCTGACGCCCGAGACGGTGACGCTGCACAACGTTCCGTACGTGCGCGACTGCATGACGCAGCGCAGGCTTTTGGAAGACCTTGGCGCGACCGTGCTCGTGCCCGACCTGCGCACGCACAAGATCACGGCCGCCAACATCGAGCTGTTCGAAGCGCCGTACGACCTCGTGAAGACGATGCGCGCGTCGGTGCTCGCGCTCGGGCCTTTGGTCGCGCGGTTCGGCAAGGCGAAGGTCTCTCTGCCGGGCGGCTGCGCCATCGGGACGCGGCCGATTGATCTGCACCTCGAAGCCTTGCAACTGCTCGGCGCGCAGGTGCGGCTCGAAGCGGGCTACGTCGTCGCGCGCGCGCCGCAGGGCGGACGGCTCGTCGGCTCAGACATCGGCTGCCCGAAGGTGCCGCTGACGGGCACGTATAACCTTCTGATGGCCGCGCCGCTCGCGCGCGGCACCACCGTCCTGCGCAACGCGGCGCGCGAGCCGGAGGTCGAAGACCTCGCGGACCTGCTCAACCGCATGGGCGCGCGCGTGCGCGGCGCGGGCACCGACACGATCACGATTGAAGGCGTCGAAGCTTTAGGCGCCGCCGAGCACACGATCATCCCCGACCGCATCGAGACCGGCACGTTCCTCGTCGCCGCGGCCATCACCGGCGGCGAGCTTGAGGTGAAGGACTGCCAGCCGCAACACCTCACGGCCGTCATCGAGCGTTTGCGCGAGGCGGGCGTCGAGATCGAGGAGGTCAACCCGACGACCCTGCACGCGCGCCGGAAGCCTTCGGGGTTGAAGGCGTGCGACGTGACGACCGAGCCGTACCCCGAGTTCCCGACCGACATGCAGGCGCAGTACATGGCCCTGCTGACGCAGGCCGAAGGGAGCGCGCGCGTCGTCGAGACCATCTTCGAGAACCGCTTCATGCACGCCTCCGAGATGCAGCGCATGGGCGCGCGCATCCGCGTCGAGAGCAACAGCACGGCGGTCGTCGAAGGCCCCGCGGAGTTGTCGGGTGCGCGCGTGCAGGCTTCCGACCTGCGCGCCTCGGCGTCGCTCGTGCTGGCGGGCCTGGCCGCAAAAGGTGAGACCATCATCGAGCGCGTCTACCACATCGACCGCGGCTACGAGAAGATCGAGGCGAAGCTGCGCGCCGTCGGCGCGGACATCGAGCGGCTGCGCGAGTCGGTCACGGCGCAGCTCCCGCCCGTGGAGACGGTCACGGCATGACGGCGGCTTTAAGCATCGACGTGGGGCGGCGCGCGCCGCTCGGCCGCGAGGAGCTGCGGCGGCAACTGCTCGCGCTCGTCCTCGCCTGCGTGCTCGTCTGGTACACGCTCGTCGTGCCCGCGGGGACTGTCGGCGCAAGACGAGTCGCGCCCGACGACGAAGGCAACGACGGCGAAGTGCGAGGCGTGCGGCCGTCAAACGTCAAGAGTGATTCACAGCCGGTCGAAGACCTCGACTGGCCCGAGTACATCTACCCTTAAGAGAAGATTCATATGGCGGGCGACGACTGCATCTTCTGCAAGATCGCCGCGGGCTCGATTCCCGCGGCGAAGATTTTCGAGGACGACCGCGCAATCGTCTTCCGCGACATCAACCCGCAGGCGCCCACGCACGCGCTCGTCATCCCGCGCGCACACGTCGCGTCTTTGGACGAAGCGAGTGAAGACGACGAAGCTCTGCTCGGCCACCTCCTCCTCGTCGCCGCACGCGTCGCGCGCGACGAGGGGCTCGCCGAGTCGGGCTACCGCACCGTCGTCAACACCGGCGCCGGGGCAGGGCAGTCAGTCTTCCACATCCACGTCCACCTCCTCGGCGGCCGCAGCCTGGCGTGGCCGCCGGGCTAACCATAGTTCATATTTCCGCCTTCGCCTCTTCCTTCGCCTGCGCGCGCTCTTCCTTGAGCAGGGATGTCTCGTACTTCACGTCGCCGACGAGCGTGTCCATGATGGCCTTGGCGAAGCCGAGGATGGCGGGGCCGAGGACGACGCCAGGGATGCCGAAGGCGTAGACGCCCGTCACAAGACCCAGCAGCATCCAGTAGAAGTTAAAGCGCTCGGCGCTGCGCGCGGCGAGCTTCGGGCGGAGTACGAGCGAGGAGCCGATGGTCATCGCGACGCCGATGAGGAGATAGGCGAGGGCCGCGCCGGGTCTGTGCTGGAAGACGAGCAGGTAGACGCTGACGGGGATGTAGACGGCCCACTCGCCGAGGAGCGGGAAGAAGCCGATGAGGAACGTGACGAGCGCCAGCGCCACCGCCAGCGGCACGCCGAAGACGAGGTTCATGACGAGGATGGCGACGGCCTTCGCCATCTGGTCAACCATCACGGCGAAGAGCGCGCCGCGCAGAGCGCCCCCGACGTTCTCGCCCAGTCGCTCGTAGAAGGGCAGGAAGTCGCCGGGCACCCTCAGCTTGATGTAGGCGGCGAGCCGCACGCGCTCCGTCAACACGTAGAAGAGCGTGAAGAAGAAGACGGTGGCCGAGACGAGGAGCATCGCCGTGCGCTTCTTAAAGTCGGCGAGCGCTTCGCCCGAGCGGACGAACGCCTCGGCGAAGGCATTCTGGAGGACGGCGCGCGTGTTCTCGACGGCGACGTACTCGGAGAGCGACTGGCTGATGCCGGCGACGATCTGCTCGCGCCGCCGCTCATCCTGCACCTGCGAAGAGTATCCCGACATCTCGTACCAGCCGTAGCCGACCGTGGCCGCCAGCGGCACGACGATGAGCGCGATGGTGATGAGCGCGCTCCCCGCGCGTGCGCGCAAACGTCTTTCGAGCCACTCCTGCACCGGCAGAAGGTACGCGCCCGCCACCGCGCCCAGGAGCAGCCCCACCAGCACCTCGCCGAGCAGGCGCACGAAGAGGAAGAGCGCCAGCGCGGTCAACCCCGCGTAGATGGCCGCGCGCTTCGCCTCGCCCACCGTCACGTCGCCCAGACGCTTCGACTCGCTGTCCTGAGACATCAGGGGCGTACTGTAGCACGCGGCCTGTCGCTAGAGTCTGTCAAATTAAAGGCGAAGTAGTCAGTAGACGGTAATCAGTAGTCAGTAGAAAAACCTTCGTCGGCGTGTAGTCGGGGCGCCCGCGACAGCGCCCGCGAGGCGGAGCCCTACTGTCTCCTGACTACTGCATTTGTCTGCGCGGGCGAAGACGGGTAAACTCTTCGTTTCGGTTTTCATCCTTTTTCCTGACGGATTTCATTAGAGGAGCTATGAGCAGTAAGAGAGAGACGCCGCTGGAAGTTTTCCTGAACCGCCACGACGACGCGGCGTGGCGCGAGACGCTGGTGACGCTGCTGCCCTCGATCCACGAGGTGGACGGGAACGCGGCGCAGGTCTGGTTTCGCTTCTACCCGCTGGCGCTGCTGCGCGCGTTCCAGGCCGCGGAAGACCCCGCGAAGCTCGCGCAGGAGTTGTTGATGCAGGGCAAGTGGTATCTGAAAGACCAGCTCGACTCGTCGCACACGTTTCTCTACGGCCACCGCTTCTGGCCCGAGGTGAAGCGCGCCGTCGTGCGTCTGGCCGAGGGCGGCGAGGTGCCCGAGGGTCGCCCGCTCGCGGAGGTCGTGCGCGAGGTCGCGCGCGCCGCGGCGGCCGAGAGGAAGGTTGAAGAGTCTCTGACCACGGCCATCGCCGCCGTGGGCTTGATGGCTTTGCAGCAGGTCGGTCTCGACGAGTTCAAGCGGACGCCGGGCGCAGTCCTCATCGACCGCAGGCATTTGAAGCGCACGCCCGAGGAGGTCTTGCGCGAGCGTGCGAAGGACGAGGGGCAGGGGCTCTTCGGCTTCCTGCGGACGGCCGACAAGCAGTGGACGGTCGTGTGGGACGAGAACGCCGACGACCGCCGCTTCAAGGCTTTGGACAAGCAGGAGGTCGCCTCGGGCGCGCAGGCGGACAAGCGCCCGTGGCACGAGCAGGACGAGCGCTGCACCGTGGACGAAGGCCCGATCCCCGTGCAGTGCCGCTCGGCCTCGTGCGGGACGTGCTGGGTCGGCGTGCTCGGCGGGGCGGAGAAGCTTTCGGAGACCGAGTGGCGCGAGCGCAAGGTGATGCCGCTCTTCGGCTACATCGAGACCGACGACCCGAAGCCGCTCATCCGTCTTTCGTGCCAGGCGCGCGCCGAAGGCCCGGTCTCGGTCGTCATCCCGCCGTGGAACGGCTACTTCGGCAAGTACCTGAAGCGTAAGAGTGAGGGCGCGCCGCAAGAGGCGGGCGAAACGGTCGCGAGTTGATGATGTCGAAGTCGAAGTCAGAGGCGGCGGGCGCGCACGGGACGCAGGGGCCGCCCGCGATGCAACGCGACGCGCGTGGGCGCGTGGAGCCCGCGGCGCTGGCCGCCGTCATCCAGTGGTTCTTAGACTACGACGAGCGCGTCGCGGTCGTGCGCTTCCCCGCGGTCGAGGCGCTGTTCCAGTGGCGGCAGCAGGAGGAACTGAAGGAGCGCGAAGACTCTTTCGGCTTCCAACGCGCGGAGGACAGGCTCGCCGTCGGCGTCATGCAGGCGCTCGTCGAGCACGACGACGAGACGGCGCTGCACGGCTGGATTAAGGAACTGCTCGCCGCGCTCGAAGACGCGCGCCAGACGAACGAGTCGATTGCCGAAGCCTACGGCCTGAAGCCTTCGGAGGACGCTTCGGTCGTCCAAGAGGCGGAGAAGATTCCTTCGCGGCGCGAGCGGGACATCTACCTGAACTGCTGCTGGCTTGAGACGCTCTGCACGGCCGAGGCGCGCGTGCTGGGCTGGGCTTATCAGGGGCTCTACGGC
>CAXTSK010000390.1:0-5412 GCA_964246655.1 uncultured Pyrinomonadaceae bacterium | reverse complement strand
TGCCTTCGCAGGCCGTCCACACGACTCCGACGACGGGGCCGCGTCTGACGGACGACGAGGAGGCGCACCAGCTCTACGTCGCGGGCCGCTACTTCGCCACGCGCCGCACGGCCGACGGGATCATGCAGGCGGTCGAGCGGCTTGAGCGCGCCGTCGAGCGCGACCCGAAGTTCGCGTCCGCCTGGTCGGAGTTGGCCGACTGCTACGCGCTGATGAACTGGTACGTCGAGCCGCCGCCCGCGGGCGCTTGGGAGAAGGCCGTCGCGGCGGCGTTGCGCGCCGTCGAGGCGGACGACTCTCTGGCGGAGGCGCACGCGTCGCTCGGCTTCGTCAAGCTCTACTACGAGCGCGACTGGGAGGGCGCGGAGAGGGAACTCTCGCGCGCCGTCGAGTTAAAACCCGAGAGCGCGGTGGCGCGGCGCTGGCACGCCTTCAACCTGTCGGCGATGGGGCGGCACGACGAGGCCGTGGCGGAGAGCGAACGTGCGCGCGAGTGCGCGCCGCGCTCGCCCGTGGTGGCGACGGGCGTCGCTAGCGTTCTCTTCAACGCCGGCCGCTTCGACGACGCCATCGAGGTGTGCCAGCGCTCGTTTGAAATCGACCCCGGCTCGATGTCCACGCACATCGTCCTGCGTTGGTGCTATGAGCGGAAGGGGATGTGCGAAGAGGCGCTGGCCGTCTACGAGCAGGAGCGCGCGTTCGCGGGCGACTCGCCGACGACGTGCGCCAAGTACGCGCACGTGCTCGCGGCGTGCGGCTGGAAGGACGAGGCGCGCGCGGAGCTGGAAAAGATAATTTCGGACGGCGCGGCGCGCGGCGCGTTGGCCTACGAGGCGGCGGTCATCTACTCGCTGCTCGGCGACGTGGAGCGCGCGCTCGAATGGCTGGGGCGCGCGGCCGAGGAGCACGCCGTCGGGCTCGCCTTCGTCCGCGTAGACCCGCGGCTCGACGGCCTGCGCGGTGATGCGCGCTTCGCGGAGCTGCTCCGCCGGGTCGGCTCCTGGGAGGCGCCGCACACGACCGAGGCAGGCGCGCACGCGGTTCACACGACCCCGTCCGCGCAGACGACGAGGGTCGCGCCCGCCGTCACGAAGGTTGATGAGAGTGATGCGGTCGTCGTGTTCGCGCGCGCGGAAGCTTCGACGAAGCGGCGCGGCCTTCTGCCGCTCGCGGCGGCGCTCGCGCTGGTCGCGGCTTTAATAGTCGGGTTGTCGCAATGGTACTTCGGCCGGAGGGGTGACGAGCGGCCGGCGTTCCAGCACGCGGCCGCGTCGAAGGTTACCGCCGCGGGGAACGTGAGGCGCTCGGCGCTGTCGCCCGACGGGAAGATCGTGGCCTACGTCATCGACGAGGCGGGCAAGCAGGGCTTGTGGGTGCGGCAGGTCGCCGTCTCGAACAGCGTGCGGCTGGTGCCGCCGACGGACGCTTACTACCGCGCTATCACCTTCTCGCGCGACGGGACGTACATTTACTACACGGTGGCGGCGAAGGAGGGCGCGGGCTTCGACATCTATCAGGTGCCGTCGCTCGGCGGCTCGGTGCGCCGCATCAGGGCGGGCGCGGGCGGCGGGGTCGGAGTCTCGCCCGACGGGAAGCGACTCGCCTTCTTCGTCTCGGACGCGCAGGCCGCGCGCGAGACGCTCTACGTCGCGGGCGAGGACGGGACGAATGAACGCGCCGTCACGACGTGCGAATACCCCGAGCACTTCTCGGCCGCGGTCGCGCCCGCCTTCTCGCCCGACGGCGAGCGCCTCGCCTTCGTCGTCGAGACCTTGGACGCGAACGGCTTCTTCCTGAAAGTTCTCGAAGCCGAAGTCGAGGGCGGCGCGTTGAGAGAGCTGACGCCGGGCAAGCGTTGGAGCGACGTGGGGCAGTTGGCGTGGCTCGCGGACGGCTCCGGCTTGTTGCTGTCGGGGATGGACGAGACCATCTCGATGCGGCAGCTCTGGCGCGTCGCTTACCCCGAAGGTCTGGCGGCGCGCATGACGAACGACCTGACCGACTACGGCGACGTGAGTCTCTCTGCCGACGCGCGCATGCTGGCGGGCGTGCAGAGTCAGACGTTGACGACCGTCTTCCTCGCGCCGGCAGGCGACTACGCGCGCACCTCGCAGATCACTTCGGGCGCGGCGCGCTACGTAGACCTTTCGTGGACGCCGGATGGGCGCGTGCTCTTCGCGTCGGACGCTTCGGGAAACGCGGACATCTGGGAGATGGGGGCGGACGGGAGCGGGCAGGTGCAGTTGACTGCGGGCGCGGGGCGCAACTACGCGCCGGTCTCTTCGCCCGACGGGCGGTACGTCTTGTTTCACTCGAACCGCTCGGGGGCCTGGCAGATCTGGCGGATGGACAGGGACGGCAGCAACCCCGTGCGCCTGACGCAGGGCGAGGAGAATAGCAACTGGCCGCAGGTGACGCGCGACGGGCGCTGGGTCGTCTACGAGCACGCGGGGGAGGGCTCGCGGACGAGCCTCTGGCGCGTGCCCATCGAAGGCGGGACGCCCGAGCGCCTGACGAAAGACCTGTCGATGCGGCCGTCGGTCTCGCCCGACGGGCTCTCGGTCGCCTACTGGCACAAAGAGGAGAAGCCGGGCGCGCCGTGGGGCATCGCGGTCATCCCCGCCGCGGGCGGCGAGCCGCGCGTCTTCGAGGTGCCGCAGAACGGGGCCAACGGCATGTCGTCTATTCATTGGACGACCGACGCGCGCGCCTTCGTCTACACGGACTACCGCGACGGCGTCACGAACCTTCGTCTCCAACCGCTCGAAGGCGGCGAGCCGCGCCAAATTACAAACTACGCGCGCGAAATCTTCTACTCCTTCGACATCTCCCGCGACGGCCAACTGCTCCTCGCCAACGGCCTCACGACAAGTGATGTCGTCCTCCTTAAAGACTCTCACTGACGTGGATTTAATTTGAAATTTCAAATTCTTATTTCCGAAACCCGGGGGACTTTTCTGTCACAAACCCGTGAGCCGCGGTGTTTCCTGTTCGCAAGCGCCGCTGAAAATTCCACCCCGGGAGATTGTGTGATGAAGATGAACGTAAGAATTTGGACGCGCACCGCGCTCGCCCTGGCCCTCTTCGTCCTGGCCGCGGGCTCGCGGGCCGCGCTCGCGCAGGAGACGCTGACGGGCACCTGGACGGGCTCGGTCGGCGACAAGTATGCTGAGAAATTCGGCAAGAAGGTCGAGAAGTCCGGTGAGGCTGCCGACGAGACCGCCTGGGAAAAGTCGGACGAGAAGCGCGACGGCCTCCACCTCTCGCTCGAACGGCGCACCGAGCGCGGCGGGCGGAACCAGATGGGGCAGACCTACAACTTCTCGGATTTGCAGGGCCTCACGCGCGAGCAGGCGCAGGGGAGCGGCCCCGTCAGGTTCGCGCTCGTGCGCGAGGCCGGGCGCGTTGATCTGGAGGGGAGCTTCCAGAACGGGCGCGGCTCGGGCACCTTCACCTTCACGCCCGACCGCGGCTTCGTCTCGGCGATGAAGGGGCGCGGGTTCGACTTCGAGAAGAAGGAGTCTTGGAACGAGCACGGCGAGTCGGAGGACAGGGTCTTCGCCGCCGCGATGCTGAACGTGACGACGGCGCTCGCCGACGATCTGCTCTCGGCCGACTTCGGCAAGCTCGAAGTGGACGACCTCTTCAAGGCCGCCATCTTCAAGGTCGATTCCAAATTCATGCGCGAGATGAAGGCGAGCGGCTTCCCCGGCCTGCGGATGGAAGAGTTGGTCAAGGCACGCATCTTCAAGATCGACGCCGACTTCGTCCGCGAGGCCGCGCGCCTCGGCTTCACGAACGAGCCGTTCGAGAGCCTCGTCAAGCTGCGCATCTTCAAGGTCACGCCCGAGTTCATTGCCGAAGTCCGGGGCGAGGGTCTGAACGACCTCGCCGTCGAAGACCTCGTCAAGATGCGCATCTTCAACATCGACGCCGACTTCATCCGCCGCGCGCGCGCCGAGGGCGTCCCCGTCGAAGTCGAGGCGCTGGTGCAGGAGCGCATCGGCGTCGGCCGCCGCCACAAGCGTACCCAGTAAGCTTTCAACACAGAGACACAGAGACGCAGAGACACAGCTTGTTGAGTAGTTCTCTTCAAGCTGCGTCTCTGTGTCTCTGTGTTGAACTGTCTGAGGCTTTACTGCTTCGCGTCGGCGTAGGCCGCGGCGAGGCCGGCGCCGAGGACGTAGCTGTCGAAGATGTCGCGGCGCACGCGCGAGTCGCCGACGAAGAGCTTGCGGAACTCGTCGAGGTTGACAGACTTCCTCACCTGCTCAATCGTCTCGCCGCGCGCGGCCCCGGCCGCGACCTGCTGCTTCATCGAGGTGAAGAGGCGCGACATGAGTTTGACGTAAGCGTCATCACGTAAAACCGGCCCGTGGCCGGGGACGATCATCGTGTGTTTGAGCGCGAGGAGTTTTTCAAGTGTCTCGCCCCAGTCGCCGGGGTGCGACTGCGGGTTGCCGACGTAGGGGACGGGGTGGATGACGAGGTCGCCCGCGACGACGATGCCCTCGTTGGGGAGGTGGACGACGATGTCGCCGCTCGTGTGGCCGCGGCCGAGGTAGAGGATGTCTATGACGCGCGAGCCGCGGTAGAGCGTGAGCCGTTCGCGGAGCGTGATGGTGGGGAGGACGACCGTCGCGGTCGGGTTCTCGGCCATGTAGCGCTCGCCGATCTTGATGTCGTTGGCGAGCGCCGCGCGCTCCTCTTCGTCGAGCGCGCCGCCGAAGACGCTCTCGTTCTTCTCAAGCCGGCGCTTGAGCGCGTTGATGAAGCCGGGGTAGCCGCCCGGCGACATCGCCATCTGTCGATTCTTCAAACCGGTCGTGGGCAGGTACTCGCGCGTGTTCTCGTGCGCGATGAAGTCTGCGCCGGGGAAGGCTTCGCGGTAGGCGACGTTCCCCATGATGTGGTCGTCGTGCCAGTGCGTGTTGACGACGTAGCGGACGGGCTTGTCCGTCAACTTGCGCAGCGCCGCCAACTGCTCGCGCGCCGTGCCGGGCGTGAGCGTGGCGTCAACGACGATGACATCATCTTCGTTGACGATGAAGACGCTGTTGGCGTTGACGGTCAGGCCGGGCGGCTCCGTGCGGCGCGCGACGTAGACGCCTTCGGCCAGCTTGACCATCTCGAAGCTGCCGGTCTGTCCGAAGGTAACCGCGGGCGCGGCCGATGCGAAGAGCAGACACAGGCAGAGGCGGGCCAGAAACATTTTTGCGGACTCCTTCTCAAGGGGTCTTAAAGGCTTGAGGGCGTCAACCCTTACGGAGTCCGCGGCCTGTAAGTTTTGGACTATTCCCAAAAGGCCGTACGCGCGGCCCCACGTCGAAGGCGCTCTTAACGTCGAGGCGCCCGGACGACGGGGTGGGGGGCGGGGGCGCGTTGACAGTACAACCCCCCGCGGGGACCACC
>CAXTSK010000389.1:0-5413 GCA_964246655.1 uncultured Pyrinomonadaceae bacterium | reverse complement strand
CCGCGGGGGCGGCGGCGCACGCGGCCGGCGGGCTGCACGTCGGCGTCTCCCCTGCCTCGGACGAGCGCGAGCACGTCGAGCGTTACGGCCTCCCGCTCGCGGGCACGGACGTGCTCGTCTACACGGGCTTCGGGCTCAAGGGGCGCAACGTCGTGCTCGTGCGCTCCTGCGACGTGGTGCTCATCTTCCGCGGCGGGATGGGGACGCTCAACGAGCTGACCATCGCGCACGACGAGGGCCGCGTGACGGGCTGCCTCACCGGCACGGGCGGCGTCGCCGACGAAGCCGAGCGTCTACTCAACGCTCTGCCGAAGAGGTCGAGCGCACCCGTCATCTTCGACGAAGACCCCGAGCGCCTGCTCGAACGCTGTCTCGAAGCGTTGGAGGAGAGCCATTAGCTAATAGCTTTTAGCTTTTAGCTGAGAACAGAGAATGCCGTCCGTCGGACTGACGGCTTAGAGCTAACAGCCAACAGCTATTAGCTAACAGCTTTTATGGTGTCGAGTGGCTACGAGATTACGAACATCGTCGAGGCGTTGCGGGTCGGGAAGGCTCTGGCGGCGGGCGACTTCGACGACGCGGCGTGGGGGCGTGCGCGCGCGGCGCACGTCGCGCGCTACTGGTCGGGCGAGGACGCGCCGCCCGCGCGCAGGGCCGAGGCGCGCGTCGCGTGGGACGACGAAGGTTTCACCGTGCGCTTCGACTGCCCGCAGGAGGAGCCGCTCGTCGTATCAAGTGCGCCGCAGCTCGGACGCAAGACGATGCATCTGTGGGATCGCGACGTGTGCGAAATCTTCATCACGCCCGAGGCCAAGCGCATCAGGCACTACTACGAGTTCGAGGTGGCGCCGACGGGCGAGTGGATCGACCTCGCGCTCACGGTCACGGAGGAGGGGCGCGACACGGACTGGGACTTCCGCTCCGGCATGACCGCGGCGGCGCGCGTCCTTCCCGGTTCAGTCACGTCATCCCTGCGCGTCCCCTGGCGAGCGTTCGGGCGCGCCCCGCGCGCGGGCGAACGCTGGCGCTGCAACCTCTTCCGCTGCGTCGGCCGCGACCCCTCCCGCGGCTACCTCGCCTGGCAGCCCACACACACCCCCGAGCCCGCCTTCCACGTCCCGGAGAAGTTCGGGTGGATAGTTTTTAAGCGGTAGTAGTCAGTAGAAAGACAAAGCGGCACGCCTCAGTCCTCAGCTTGGGCGTGCCGCCTGCTTTTTCTACTGACTACTGACTACTTCATTTCATCCCCTTCAGATACTCCGCGAGCAGCGCGTGGTCGCCGTCTTCGTGGAGGCGGATGCCGAGGAGGAAGCCGGGGTCGGTCTGTCCGTCCTGGCCTTCGTCGAGGCGCTCGTAGCGGACGGGTGTGCCGTAGAGGCGTGCGCTCTTGTCGCCGAGCTTGAGCGTGAGGCGGAGCGTGACGCCGTCGCCGACGAGGTAGCGGCCGCCGAGGCGGATGACGGGGAGGACGACGCCGAGGCCGCTCTCGCTGGCGTCGCGCGTGTGGCCGGCGACGCCACCGGCGGGCGGCGCGCCCGGCGAAGGGTCGAGCAGCGAGACGAAGACCGCGAGGCGCACGCTACGGCGCGGCGCCCTCCGCCGGTTGCCGACGAACTCGCGCAGGCGGCTCGCGATTGTGCGTAGTCGCTCCGGCATCTCTTCCTCGCGCGCCCCCGAAGGGCGTGCGGACGTTGGGAGAGGTGGAAAAGCCGAACTACTTGGGAGGCGGGGCGCTTCGGGCGGCCTTGCCCTTCCGGCGGTGAGTCCGCGACGGCCGCTGCGCCGATTGTAGCCGCACGCGCGCGGCCGGCGCAATCGTTAACCTGAGCGCGAAGTTCATCGCCGCGAAGGGGCCGCGGTGTTCGAGCGCCTACTTCGAAGGCGAGAGCGGCTTGCCGCCCACGTCCTTCTTCTGGATGCCGAACTTGTCCAGGTAGAAGGAGAGTCGGCCGGTGCGCCCGTAGTGCTCGGGCTCGGCGCGCGCCGTGAAGGACTTCGCGTCGGCGGCGACGGCGACGGCGAAGTGGTAGCCGGTCGTCTCGGTGCCGAGGATGTCCTGCGGGACGTAGCCCGCGCGCACGAGCGCGCCCAAGTCACCGTAGCTGCCCGAGTTCTGGAGCGCGTAGGCGAGCTGCGCGGCCTGTATGCGGCGGAGCATGTCCTCGGCGTCCTGCTCGTGCACACTGATGCGCTGCTCTAAGAAGAACTTCTTGCCCTGCTTCTTGACGGCGGCGGCGCCCTCGCGGTCGCCGATGATCCACGTGCCGCGCTCGCGGATGAGGTTGACGGGCTCGACCTTCAAGTCCTTGCCCTCGCCGGTCTTGACGAAGACGGTAGCGTCCCCGTCGTTGTTCAACTGCTCGCCCGTGATCTCGAAATCGGCGGGGACGGCGGCCGCCAGGCGCGCGAAGTCGATCTGGAACTCCTTCAGCTCTTCGGCGCTGAGGGCCTCGACGGCCGGGCGGAGGATGGAGAGCAGCATGGCGTCGCGGAAGCGCGACTCCTTGAGCGCGGTGTAGTAGGCGCGCACCACGTCCGACGGCGAGCCCTGCGCGGCGGCGGTCGTCGTCTGCTGCGTCTGCGTGTTCGACTGCGCGCGCGCCGGCACGGCCACGCAGGCGAGCAGGCAGAGTGCGAGCGCGAAAGTCTTAAGCTTCGTGCGTCTGTTCATCTCGGGTAGTTCTTTCGGCAAGGCGGCTTAGGGGAGGGCTGCGCTGAAGTCTTTAGGGTTGTAAGTCCGGCGCAAAAGAGAACGGCTGACTGCGGAACGTTGCACGCCCCGCAGTCAGCCATTGTTCCACCCGCGCGCGCGCGGGGTCAAGCGAGCCGCCTCGGTTAACGCTCTTCGGGCGCGCGCCGCCCCGCGAGCAGCCACTCGCGCCCGACCGCGTAGAGCACGACGGCCAGCACGATGAACGGGATGACGCCGAGTGAGTCCGACCAGGGCCCGGCGTTGAGCGGGTTCCGCTCGCCCCACGCCGTCATGCTCTTGTTGAAGTCGGTGAACCACGGCACGCCCGCGAGGAACGCGATGATGATGCCCGCGATGGCGCCGCCCGCGATGTAGCCCGAGGCCATCAGCACGCCGGGGCTCTTGTCCCCTTCGGCGACCAGCTCGTCCTCGGTCATGTTGCGCCCGGCCAGACGACGGCGCAGGTACTTGTCCACCCCCCAGCGCACCATCCCGCCGACGAAGATCGGCGACGAGGAGGAGAGCGGCAGGTAGACGCCCACCGCGAAGGCGAGCGAAGGGATGCCCGCCATCTCAAGCACGACGGCGATCATCACGCCCAACAGCACGAGCCCCCACGGCAGCTCGCGGTTGAGGATGCCCTTGATGATGTAGCTCATCAGCGTCGCCTTCGGCGCGCCGAACTTCTCCACCTCGCGCCCGCCCTCGGTCGCCTTGTGCGTGCCGTTGATGCCGGGGTCAACGAAGTAGACGGGGGCGCCCGACTCGTCCACGAGATACTTGCCCGCCTTCGCGTCCTTCTCGTCCACCTTGAACCACGCGCGGTACGGCTTCGTGTCGGCGATGCCCTGGTCGGCGGGCACGGTCTCGGTCGCCGGCCCGAGCTGCGACACGTCGGCGCGCACCTGCGCGGGCAGTGTCAGCTTCGACGCGGGCACGTAGACGGTCGCCGCGCTGTTGAGGCTGATGAGAATCGGCCCGAGGATCAAAGCCGACGCGCCCGCGCCGACGAGGATGGCGATCTGCTGCCGCCACGGCGTCGCGCCGACGAGGAAGCCGGTCTTCAAGTCCTGCGAGGTCGTGCCGCCGTTCGACGCCGCGATGCAGACGATGGCGCCGATGGAGAGCGCCGTCACGTAATAGCCCGGCCCCGTCCAGTCGATGATGAGGAAGATGAAGCAGGTCAGGAGCAGCGTCGCCACCGTCATCCCCGAGATGGGATTCGACGAAGAGCCGATCTCGCCCGTCAGCCGCGAAGAGACCGTGACGAAGAGGAAGCCGAACGCGATGATGAGCAGCGCGCCGAGCAGGTTGAACTGAAGGTGCAACTGCGGGATGAGCATGATCGCCGCGATGAGCAGGACGATGCCGCCCAACACGAACTTCATCGACAAGTCCTGGTCGGTGCGCGGGTTCGCGGCCGACGCCGCCTGCCCGCCGCGCAGGTCGGCCAGTCCCCCTTTGAGCCCGTGCCAGATGGTCGGAAGACTTCGGAAGAGGCTGATGATGCCGCCCGCGGCGACCGCGCCCGCGCCGATGTAGAGGACGTAGGCGTTGCGCACGGCGTCCGGGTCCATCTGGCTGATGGGCGTCGTGCCCGGCGGGACGACCGTGCTGCCGAGGTACTGGCCGAAGAACGAGATCATCGGGATGAGCACGAGGTAGGCGAGCACGCCGCCCGCCGCCATGATAGACGCGATCTGCGGCCCGATGATGTAGCCGACGCCGAGGAGCGCCGGGGAGGATTCGACCGAGACGGACGCGTTGCTGAACGGCGCGCCGAAGACCTTCGTCGGATACTCCTTCCACGCGTAGAACGCCTTCATCAGCGTCGTGTAGACGAGGCCGATGCCGAAGCCCGCGAAGATGGTCTTGGCGCCCGTGTTCGCCGACTCCGCGCCCGCGCCCGAGCGCTCCCACTCGGCCCGCGCCGAGTCCGAAGCCAGCGCGCGCGACTCGTCCGACGCCCCGGCCTTCAAGACCTCGGCGCACGCCGTCCCCTCCGGGTACTTCAAAATCCCGTGCTGCTGCACGATGAGCGCGCGCCGCAAAGGAATCATCATCAGGATGCCGAGCAGGCCGCCGAGCGACGCGACCAGGATGGGGCGCGTCAGCTCAAGGTCGAAGCCGAGGATCATGATGGCCGGCATCGTCACGCCGACGCCGAAGGCTATCGACTCGCCGGCCGACCCGGCCGTCTGCACGATGTTGTTTTCGAGGATGGTGGCGTTGCGCCCGCCCAGCTTCGAAAGGATGCGGAAGAGCGTGATGGAGATGACGGCGACGGGGATCGAGGCACTCACCGTGAGGCCGACCTTCAGCACGAGGTAGAGCGACGACGCCCCGAAGACCATGCCGAGGAGCGTGCCGACGACGACGGCGCGCACTGTCAACTCGGGCATCACGGTCTCGGGCGCGATGTAAGGCTTGTAGGCGACGGCGTGCGGGTCGTCGGGCCTGAAGCCGACGACATCCGGGTACTCGTTCGTCGTGGCGATCTGGTGCTTGACAGGGTCGAGTGCGTCAGACGACATCAGAAGTGACCTCCGACCGATTCTTTTCGAGCGACTAAGGGAAGAGCCTTTTAAGGGGACAGTGGCGCTACTTTACACGCGGCGCGGGGGCAGAGGCAAGCCGGTAGAAAGTGATGAGTGATGAGTGATAAGTGATGAGAAGTAAGGCGACGCCCGTCTTCTTCTCTCATCACTTATCACTCATCAC
>CAXTSK010000388.1:1681-5434 GCA_964246655.1 uncultured Pyrinomonadaceae bacterium | reverse complement strand
GGGCGGCCCCCGCCCCCGCCCCCCGCGCGGCCGCGCAGGAGGGCATCGTCCCCGGCGGTGGCGTCGCGCTCGTGCGCGCGGCGAAGGCGCTCGATAAGCTCGAAGCGGAGGGCGACGTGCGGACGGGCGTCCGCCTCATCCAGCGCGCGATGCAGGAGCCTCTGCGCCGCATCGCGGAGAACGCGGGGATGGAGGGCGCCGTCGTCATCGGCAAGATCGAGGAGTCGAAGGGCGCGGTCGGCTACAACGCCGCGACCGGCAAGTTCGAAGACCTCGTCAAGTCGGGCATCATCGACCCGACGAAAGTCGTCCGCACGGCCTTGCAGAACGCCGCGTCCATCGCCGGCCTTCTGCTCACCACGGACGCCGCCATCACCGACGCGCCCGAGCCGAAGAAGGCGGGCGCGCCGCCGATGGGCGGAGGCGAAGACTACGGCGACTACTAAAAGCCGTGAACGGTAAACCGTAAACTGTGACAAGAAAAAATTGCCGAGCCGTGACGGGCGAGCCGAGTCTTTAATGACTCGCCGCCGGTCACGGCTCACGCTTTACGGCTCTTCTTATCATGGTTTACGGTTCACGATTCACGGACTTCAAATTGCAATGCGGCGATGTGCTATAGTTCGAATGTCCGGAAGCGCGACAAAGCGCAACGGGCCATCCGAGCCAGGCATCTAACAGAGGCCGGACGACGGGCGTGTTTGGCGAAACTGTTTCGGCTTTGAAAGCCCCGAAGAACTCGCGCCGCCCGCCGTCCAGATTTTTTTTAGGCTGATGTTTTCGAGCCCCTGCGGAGGTCGCCTCGTAAGACTCCCCCCGCGGCTCGCCAGAAGGAAAAGAAATGATAGATCTGGGTACTTACAAAGACCGTTTCGCCGAGAGCGGGCAGCGCGTACTTGAGCACGCCGTGCAGGAGTCGCGACGCCGTGACCAAAACTACATCGCGGTGGAACACATTCTCAACGGCCTCGCGGCCGAGGAGGGCGAGTTGTTCAACCAGACGATGCGCGACCTCTCGCTCGACCCGCGCTCGGTGAAGGTGCTGATTGAAAAGCGTCTTGAGAATGCACGCTATCAGAACGTCAACAAGGGCATCCGCATCGCGCCCGAGACCATAGAACTCTTCAAGCGCTCGATGGAGCGCGCCCGCGCGCAGGGGCGCAAGACCATCGAGGCCACAGACCTCTTCATGGCCTTCTCGCAGGACGAGAACAGCGCGCTGATGGGCGTGCTGCGCGCGCTCGGCGCCAACGCCGAGACGGTCGTCGAGCAGGTGCGGGCGCGCGTCCGCACGCGCGAGCAGCAGGAGGAGGAGTACAAGAAGAAGTTCGAGCTGCCCCCGTACCTCAAGCACTTCGGCGTGAGCCTTAATCGTCTGGCGCGCGCCGACAAGCTGCCGCCGACCATCGGCCGCGAGCGCGAGATACAGCAGATGATCGAAATCCTCTGCCACCGCGAGCGCGCCAACTCGCCGATGCTCGTCGGCGAGCCGGGCGTCGGCAAGACCGCGGTCGTGGAAGGTCTGGCGCGGCTCATCGAACTCGAACCCGAGAAGGTTCCGTCGCGCCTGCGCGGCACGCACGTCGTGCAGTTGCAGATGGGCGGCCTCGTCGCGGGCACGATGCTGCGCGGCATGTTCGAGGAGCGCATCAAGGGCATCATCGACGAGGTGAAGGAGCGCGACAACCTCATCCTCTTCATCGACGAGGCCCACACCATCATCGGCGCAGGCGCGGCTCTGGGGACTTCGAGCGACGCGGCGAACATGTTCAAGACGGCGCTCGCCCGCGGCGAGATGCGCATCATCGGCGCGACGACCATCACCGAGTACAAGGAGTACATCGGCGAGGACGAGGCGCTCGCGCGCCGCTTCCGCCTGGTCAAGGTGGACGAGCCGTCCATCGCCGAGACGCGCGAGATTCTCTTCGGCCTCCGCCCGAGACTTGAGCGCAACTACTCGGTCACCATCTCGGACGACGCCATCAACACGGCGCTTGAGATGGCGCCGAAGTACATACGCAACCTGCATCTGCCGGACAAGGCCATCGGCTGGCTCGACACGGCGGCCGTCAAGGTCGAGATCAACGAGCCGGATACGCTGGTGGTGCGCCCCGAGCACATCATCGACGTGATCTCGCAGGAGTCGCGCATCCCGCGCGACATGATCTACCGCGACACCAACGACCGCTTCTCCGCGATGGAGGAGGACTTGGGCAAGCGCGTCATCGGCCAGAAGGACGCCATCCGCGCCGTCGCGCAACGCCTGCGCCTCAACAAGGGGCCGCTCAAGGAGTCGCACTACAAGCCGGACGGCGTGCTCCTCTTCCTCGGCCCGACCGGCGTCGGCAAGACCGAGCTGGCAAAGGCCGTCGCCGAGTTCATGTTCGGCGACGAGGAGAAGATGGTGCGCATCGACATGTCCGAATATCAGGACGGCACCATCGGCATCGAGAAGCTTATCGGCATGCCGCGCGGCATCGTCGGCAGCGAGCGCGGCGGCGTCCTGACCGAGCAGTTGCGCGAGAACCCATACACGGTTCTGCTGCTCGACGAGGTCGAGAAGGCTTCGCCGACCCTGATGAACCTCTTCCTGCAAGCCTTCGACGAGGGCTGGCTGACGGACGGCCGCGGCAAGAAGGTTTATCTCTCCGACGCGATTATCATCATGACCTCGAACCTCGGCTCGGAGAACTTCAAGAAGTACGAGAAGCCGTTCGGGTTCGGCGCCAAGACGCTCGGCGACATGAAGGCGATCAAGGGCGACGTGATGAAGGCGGCCGAGAACCGCTTCACGCCCGAGTTCCGCAACCGCATCGACGAGATCATCGTCTTCTCGCCGCTCATGATGGACGAGGTGCGCGACATCGCGAAGATTTACACCGGCAAGCTCTGCCGCCAGATGGAACAGCAGGGCAAGGGCTGCCGCGTGACCCCGGCCGCGATTGACCTTCTCACCGAGAAGGGCTACAGCCCGGGCTACGGCGCGCGTTTCCTCAAGCGCCACATCGACGAGAAGGTCAAGCTCCCCATCACGGCGATGTGGAAGGACGCTTCGAGCTTCGTCGCCGACGTGGAGAACGGCGAAGTCGTCGTCCGCGCCGAGGGCTGAGGACTGAGCGCAAGCTGACAACCGAGAGGGCTCCGACTAACAGAGTAGTCGGGGCCCTCTCGCTTTAGCCCGTACGAGGGAACGTCCGGCGTTTGCCTTCCCTCCCCGTGCCCGTTTATAAATTCGGACATGAGAAAGACGCTCTACCTCTTCGCGCCGTCGTTCTTCGCGGCGCTGCTTCTCTTCACCTCCCCTGCCTCGCGCGCGCAACTCGACGGCGGCGCCGCGAAGCCGAAGGCGGACGCCGCGAAGGCCGACGAGAAGGCTCTGGCCGTCGTCAAGCGCGCGGTCGAGGCGCTGGGCGGATCGGCCTACCTCGGCGTGCGGACAATCGTCTCGAAGGGTAACTACACGGAGTTCCGCGACGGCGTGTCGGGCATCCCCGACACCTTCCGCGACTACCTCGTCTTCCCCGACCGCGACCGCACGGAGTTCAAGGGCAGCCGCTACGCACAGGCGTTCTCGGGTGAGACCGGCTGGGTCTTCGACGGCCGGAAGAAGGCGCTCAACGACGCGACGCCCGAGCAGGTGGCCGGCTTTCACACGACTTTGCGGACGAGCGTCGATAACATCCTGCGCGGCTGGTGGCGCGCGGAGGGCGCGAGCCTCTCCCGCTACGTCGACTTCGTCCACAGCGTCCCCCA
>CAXTSK010000388.1:0-1671 GCA_964246655.1 uncultured Pyrinomonadaceae bacterium | reverse complement strand
GCGCGGGCGGGGCCCGCCCCGCGCCTCGGGGGGGGGGGGGGGGGGGGGGCCCCCGCGCCGCAACGAGGTCGTCCGCCTCACCTACCCCGACGGCTTCGAGGTCGAGTTCGAGTTCGACGCGCGCGAGGGGCTGCCCGCCAAGGTCGTCTACAAGCGGCCCGGCGAGGAGGGCGAGCGCGTCGAGGAGGAAGACCGCTACGCGCAGTTCCTGACCCTCGCGGGCGTGCGCTTCCCCTTCGTCATCGACCACTACCGCGCGGGCGTCCAGGCGAGCCGCGTCAACTACGACACCGTCGAAGTCAACAAGCCCGTCCCCGACTCACTCTTCGCCAAGCCCGCGGACGTGAAGTCGATTAAGTTCTAGGGTGTGAGGTGGGTTTAGTCAGGAGGAGTTAACCACAGAGACACAGAGACACAGCTAAGAACACGGCTCAAGGCTTAAGGCTGTGTTCTTAGCTGTGTCTCTGTGTCTCTGTGGTTAAATTTTCTTTCTCCAACGAGGCCGGCTGCGCGGCGACGAAGGCGGGCGCGGGCCGCTCCACGCCGGCCATCCGCGCGAAGAGGCCCTCGTATTCGTCGACGACGTGCTCCCAGTCGTAGCGCTCGCGCACGCGCGCCTGCGCGCGCTGCCGGTACTGCGTGACCGTCGCGCCGCCGCGCAAAACCTTCTGCAACTGCGCGGCGAGGTCGCCCGCGTCGCGGTAGTGGATGGCGGCGTCGCCCGTCACCTCGACGTTCTCCGGCGTCGCGAGCGTCAGCACGCAGTTGCCGTAGCCCATCGCTTCCAAGAGCGCCGGGTGCGTGCCGCCGACCTCCGTGGCGTGGACGTAGCAGAAGGCGTTCTGCTGCAAGGCGCGGTAGGCGTCGCCGAAGACGAAGCCCGTGAAGACGATCCGGCGGTCGCGGCGCGCGAGCGAGCGCAGGTGCGCGATGTACTCGTGCGCGTAAGGGGCGTCGCCGACGACGAGGAGCTTCTGCGGCGTGCGCACGCGGCGGAACGCCTCGATGACCATCTCGGCGTTGTTCTCCGGCTCAAGGCGCGAGACGTAGAGCACGTAGCGGTTCGGCTCCACGCCCCAGCGAGCGACGGCCTGCCGGTCGGCACGCCGCTCGACCTCCGCGCCGTAGGCGATCATCGTCGAGCCCGCGCGGTACTTCGCCAGATAATAGTCCTGGATCACGCGCGCGTCGGTCACCGTCTCGTTCGGCAGCCAGACCGAGAGGCGCTCGGCCACGCGGTAGTAGTTCTTACCCAGCCAGTTCCACTTGCGCCGCTTGTGCTCAAGACCGTCCACGTTGATGGCGACGGGCACGCCCGCGGCGCGCAGCACGGGCGCGAAGGGCGCGTTGGCGGCGTTGCAGATGAGCGCGGCGTCGAAGCGGCGGAGCGCGGCGGCGTGGAGGGCGGAGAGGCCCGCGTGGACGACCGTGTCGAAGTACTTGTGGCGGATGGTGGGCAGCACCTTGAGGCGCACGCCCTTGTACTCGATCTGGCGCGGGCTGACGTAGTGCGCGCGGCAGTAGACCGTCACGTCGTGCCCGCGCGCGACCAGCCGCGTCGAGAGTTGCTCGGCGAAAGTCTCGAACGCCCCGTAGATGGCCGGCTTCCCCCTCGTGCCGAGAATGGCGCTGGGCATGTACGCTTTATGCGGAGTGATGGGGGGGGGGGGG
>CAXTSK010000387.1:4683-5435 GCA_964246655.1 uncultured Pyrinomonadaceae bacterium | reverse complement strand
ATCGCGCTCGTCGAAGGCGCGTCAAGGCAGAAGACGCCGATCGAGATCGCGCTCGCGATCCTGCTGGCGGGGCTGACGATAATCTTCCTGCTCGCAGTGGCCACGCTCCAACCGTTCGCCATCTACTCGAACGCGCCGCAGACGATCTTCGTCCTCGTCGCACTGCTCGTCTGCCTCATCCCGACGACCATCGGCGGATTGCTGAGCGCAATCGGCATCGCCGGCATGGACAGGCTCGTGCAGCACAACGTGCTTGCGATGAGCGGTCGCGCGGTCGAGGCCGCGGGCGACGTGAACACGCTGCTGCTGGACAAGACCGGCACGATCACGCTCGGCAATCGTCAGGCGACGGAGTTTATACCGCTGCCCGGAGTGACCGAGGAGGAGTTGGCGGACGCCGCGCAGCTCTCGTCGCTGGCCGACGAGACGCCGGAGGGACGTTCCATCATCGTGCTGGCGAAGGAGCGTTACGAGTTGCGCGGGCGCGAACTCGCGCCGCACGAAGCGCACTTCATCCCTTTCACCGCACAGACGCGGATGTCGGGCGTGGACTTCGACGGGCGCGAGATACGCAAGGGCGCGGTGGACGCCGTCGAGCGCTACGTCAGCGAGAACGGCGGGGGCGCTCCCGCCGCTCTGCGCGAGATAGTCGAGCACATCTCGAAGCAGGGCGGCACGCCGCTCGTCGTGGGCCGCCGGGGCCCCCCCGCGCGCGGGTGCTTCGATAATGGCGCGCGGCACGGCGGGCTGGG
>CAXTSK010000387.1:2455-4673 GCA_964246655.1 uncultured Pyrinomonadaceae bacterium | reverse complement strand
GACGGTGGGGGGCACGCCGCGCGTCGTCGCCGACGGGCGCCGCCCGCTCGGCGTCATCTACTTGAAGGACATCGTCAAGGGCGGCATGAGCGAGCGCTTCAACCAACTGCGGCAGATGGGCATCAAGACCGTGATGATCACGGGCGACAACCCTCTGACGGCCGCGACGATTGCGCGCGAGGCCGGCGTGGACGACTTCCTCGCCGAAGCCAGACCGGAAGACAAGATGGCTCTCATTAAAAGGGAGCAGGCCGAAGGGAAGCTCGTCGCCATGACCGGCGACGGCACGAACGACGCGCCCGCGCTCGCTCAGGCCGACGTGGGCGTGGCGATGAACACGGGCACGCAGGCGGCGAAAGAGGCCGGCAACATGGTTGACCTCGACTCGAACCCGACGAAGCTCATCGAGGTGGTCGAGATCGGCAAACAACTGCTGATGACGCGCGGCGCTTTGACCACCTTCTCGATTGCGAACGACGTGGCGAAATACTTCGCCATCATCCCGGCGATGTTCAGCGGCGTCGCCACGCTGAGCGTGCTCGGGGCGCTGAACGTCATGGGCCTGCGCACGCCGCAGTCGGCCATCCTGTCGGCGGTCATCTTCAACGCGCTCGTCATCATCGCGCTCATCCCGCTCGCGCTCCGGGGCGTGAAGTACAGGCCGATGTCCGCGGCGTCGCTCTTGAGGCGTAACCTTCTGATCTACGGCCTAGGCGGGATCGTCGCGCCGTTCATCGGAATCAAGCTCATCGACGTAATCATTCACGCCGTCGGGCTGGCGTGAGAGGGAAGGGCATGAAGGTTACAAAGAATCTATTAACGGCCCTGCTGATGACTGTCGTCACGACCGTCATCTTCGGCCTGATGTATCCGCTCGCGGTGACGGGGCTGGCGCGGGTCATCTTCCACGAAAAGGCCGACGGGCAGCTCGTCAAAAGCGGGGACGGCACGATTGTCGGCTCGCGCATCATCGGCCAGCCGTTCACGTCGCCGGGCTACTTCCGCGCGCGTCCGTCCGCGGCGGGCGCGAGCGGCTACGATGCAGGCGCGTCGTCGGGGTCGAACTACGGGCCGACGAATCAGAAGTTGATAGACCGCGTGAAAGCGGACGTGGCTACGTTACAAGCTGAGAACCCCGGCAAGCCCGTGCCCGTCGATCTGGTGACGGCGTCGGCTTCGGGCCTCGACCCGCACATCTCGCCCGCGGCGGCCGAGTTTCAGGTGCCGCGCGTCGCGCGCGAGCGCGGGATGGTTGAGGACGAAGTGCGGCGGGTCGTGGCCGCACACACCGCAGGGCGGCAGTTCGGCTTTCTCGGCGAGCCCGTGGTCAACGTGCTCGAACTCAACCTCGACCTCGACGCGCGGAGGCCGATGAAGAGATAGTCCGGAATGAAGGAGAACGGCAACCGTCCGTCACCCGAATCTCTTCTCGCCAGACTCAAGGAGGGCGAGCAGGCGCGGCTGCGCGTCTACGTCGGCGCGGCCCCCGGCGTGGGCAAGACTTATCAAATGCTTGAGGACGCGCACCAGCTCAAGCGTCAGGGCGTCTGTATCGTGGTGGCCGTGGTCGAGACGCACGGGCGCGAAGAGACGCGGGAGATGATCGGAGACTTAGAGCGTGTGCCCCTGCGCCGCATCGAGTACCGCGGAGTCACGCTGGAAGAGATGGACTTGGAGGCGGTCATCGCACGCCGCCCCGAGGTCGCGGTCGTGGACGAGCTGGCGCACACCAACGTCCCCGGCTCGAAGAACAACAAGCGCTACGAGGACGTGCTCGAACTGCTGGGCGCAGGCGTCTCGGTCATCACCGCCGTCAACATCCAACACCTCGAATCCTTAAACGACGCCGTGGCGAGCACAACGGGCGTGCGCGTGCGCGAAACCATCCCCGACTATTTTCTCAGGCGGGCTGATGAAGTGGTCAACGTCGATGTGTCCGTGGACACGCTGCGGACGCGGTTGCGGCAAGGCAAGATTTACGGCGTCGAGAAGATCGAGCAGTCGCTCAACAACTTCTTCCGCAAAGGGAATCTCTCGGCGCTGAGAGAGCTGGCACTCAGGCAGGTGGCCGCCGACCAGGCCACGAAGGCACACGGCTACCGCGAGCGCGAAGGGCTCGAACCGGCCGTCATCCCGGAGAAGGTGATGGTCGCAATGGCTTCGCGCGGGAGCGCCAGGAAGCTCCTGCGCACCGGCTCGCGCGTCGCGGGCGCGGATG
>CAXTSK010000387.1:0-2445 GCA_964246655.1 uncultured Pyrinomonadaceae bacterium | reverse complement strand
GCCTGGGCGGCGGCGCGGCGGTACCAGGAGACGGCGCGGGCCGGCTCGCCGCCGACTGGTATGCCGTCTACGTCGAGACGCCGGGCGAGGAGATGGGGCGCATCAAGCCGGAGGACTACGCGGCGCTTCAGGAGAACATCCGCTTCGCCGAAGACCTCGGCGCGAAAGTCGTCAAGCTGAAAGCGCGCAAGGTGGCCGACGCGCTGATCGACTTCGCCCGGCGCGAGGGCATTACGCACGTCGTCTTCGGCCAGACCTCGCGCTCGCGCCTGGACATCCTCCTGCACGGCTCCGTCATCAACCGCTTCCTCGACGAGGTGCGCGACGCGGCGGTGCAGGTGGTGCCGTTGGGGGAAATGATGAATGCGGAATGATGAATGATGAATTGAAGACAGCTCTTAATTCATCATTCATCATTTAGTTTATGAGTCTACGCACGAAACTGATAGCCAGTTACATGTTGTTCGTCGCGGCGCTGGTCGTGCTGGGCGGGTGGAGCGCCTGGCGGCTGCGCGAGATGGGCGACGTGTCGCGGCGCATCATTGCGAACAACTACGACTCGGTGGTGGCCGCACAGGAGATGAAGGAGAGTCTGGAGCGGCAGGACTCGGCCGCAGTCTTCGCGTTGCTCGGGGCGCGCGAACGAGCCGCGGCGCAGACGCGGGAGCACCGCGCGCGGTTCGACGCTAACTTCCTGAAGGCCGCGAACAACCTCACGGAGCCGGGCGAGCCGGAAGTCGTCGAGACCATCCGCCGCGACCGCGACGCATACTACCGGACGTTCGACGACTTTCTATCGAGAGTTAATGCGACCGAAGGCGGGGCAGTGGCAAACCCCACGGCGAGAGATGAAGAGTCCGCCGAACGCGGCGAATATTTCGCGCGCCTCGAACCTCAGTTCAATAAGCTGCGCGCGGACTGCGAGCGCCTCTTGCAGCTCAACCAGCGCGCGATGCTCGCCAGGTCCGAATCGGCGGGCGGCGTGGCCCGCCGTTGGTTCTACCTCACGCTGCTGTTGGCCGGGCTGCTCGCCGGCACCGGCCTCGCGCTGGCCTTCATACTTGCCGAACGCATCGTGAAGCCGATTCGTCACCTGACGAAGACGACCGCGCGCATCGCGGCCGGAGACCTCGACGCCGAGGTGGAGGTCGCATCCAATGACGAGGTCGGGACGCTGGCCGCGGAGTACAGGCGCATGGCCGAAGCGCTCCGCGCCCTGCGCCGCACAGAGATGGGGCAGCTCGTCGTCGCGCAGCAGACCACGGAGGCGGCAATAGACTCTCTATACGACCCCGTCATCGTCACGGACGCCGAAGGGTGCGTGACGAGACTGAACCGTGCGGCGCAGGAGATATTTGGTTCGGGGAGTGAGAACGCGGGTCGGCACGTCGGCGAGGTCTCGCGCGACACGCTGATTGCCGGGGCGGTCGCCGAAGCTTTGCGCTCGCAAAGGCCGGTTGCCGGCGAAGGCGCCGCCTCCGTGCTGCCGCTCGCCGTAGACGGCGCGGAGCGCGCGTTCCGCCTGCGCACTACGCCGATGCGTGACGGCGAGCGGCGGCTACTCGGCGCGGTCACGCTGCTCGAAGACATCACGCACCTGCGCGAGGTAGACCGTCTCAAGTCGGAGTTCATCGCCACTGCCTCGCACGAGCTGCGGACGCCGCTGACGAGCGTCCAGATGGGCGTCCATCTCCTGCTCGAAGGCGCGGTCGGGGAGTTGACGGACAAGCAGCAGGAGGTGCTCGAAGCCTGCCGCCAGGACTGCTCGCGGCTCGACAGGCTCATGCGCGACCTCCTCGACCTCTTCAAGCTTGAGGCGGGGGAGAGCCCGCCGCAACTCTCTCCGGTTCGCGCGCACGACCTTGTCGTGAGGGCTTCCGAAGACCTGCGCCCGCAGGTAGAAGCCAAAGGATTGATGTTGTGTCTCGATGTCCCTGTTGACCTCCCCCCGGTGCTGGCCGACTGCGCGCAGATCGAGCGCGTCATCAGCAACCTTGTCGTCAACGCCATTCGTTACACCAGGCGTGGCGAGATCAAGCTCAGCGCCGAGCGACGCGACGGCTGTGTCGCCGTGTCGGTCTGCGACACGGGGAGCGGCATCCCGACCGAATACCTGCCGCATATCTTTGATAAGTTCGTTCAAGTGCCGGGGGCGGCGTCGGACGGGGTCGGGCTGGGGCTTGCCATCTCGAAGTCGCTGATCGAGGCGCACGGCGGGCAACTCAGCGTGCAATCGGAACCGGGGCGCGGCTCCACGTTCACATTCACTTTGCCGCTCGCCGGCCCCCTCGCTAACGCCGGAACTGCGACACGCAGGGAACAGGCATGAGCAGACACATTCGCATTTTTTAATTCCACAAAAATGTCCTTCTGTGGAATTGCTGCGCTCTTCGCATTAAGAAGTGCGATCATTGGAGTCGGCACACTATTGGCATACAAAATAAG
>CAXTSK010000386.1:0-5439 GCA_964246655.1 uncultured Pyrinomonadaceae bacterium | reverse complement strand
CGGCGGCTGTGGCGTCGGCAAACGCGGCTGAAACATCTCCCCACCGCCGGGGGCGGATGCCGCCCGCCCCCGGTGCGCCCGCGGCACGTAGGCTGTTGCCTCGTTCCAGGTAGGACAAAATCAGCCCAGTTATGAATTCGCTCGGTTACTCCGTTTTCTCGCTGCGACAGCCAGCGGGTAGGCTGAGGACGACACACTTGGCTCGCGCGCAACATAGAAAATGCGGCGTGCGGACGCTGGTATGTCGGTTGCTTCCTACCGACGCGCACGCCGGTCTCGAAGTGTCGGAAATCTTCACAGCCTGAAGTAAAGCAGCAACCCATCGGGCGAGCGGCGTGACATCGTCAGCAACAGGCCAGCCTTACCCTTGAGAAAGAGAGGAAGTTTATGATGACTCGTTCACGTCTGTGGGCGTGTTTACTAATCGCCGGTTTCGCTTTCGGGGCGCTCCCACTCCGCACAGCGGCACAGACGCTCGCGCCCACGGCCGACACTCACGACGACAAGTCGGCCGCCTACCAATGGCTCGAAATCGCGCTCGAAACCGTCGCGCGCGAACACGTGCGCAACAGCCCGCGCCCGACCGTCAGCTCGCGCATGTTCGGCATCGTCGTGACCTCGATGTACGACGCCTGGGCCGCCTACGACGAGAAGGCCGTCGGGACGCAGCTCGGCGGCAAGCTGCGCCGCCCCGCCTCGGAGCGCACCGAGGCCAACAAGGCCAAAGCCATCGCGTACGCCGTCTACCGCTCGCTGCTCTACATCTGCCCGGAAGACGAGCAGTTCATCACCGAGAAGATGCGGAAGAAGGGCTTCGACCCGAACGACAAATCGACCGACACGCGGACGCCGCAGGGCATCGGCAACGTGGCGGCGGCCGCCGTCATCGAATATCGCCGCCACGACGGCGCGAACCAGGCCGGCGACGAGCTGGGCTCGGACGGCACGCCCTACTCCGACTGGACTTTCTACAAGCCGCTCAACCCGCCCGACAAGATCATCGACCCCGACCGCTGGCAACCCATTCCCTTCGATAACGGCAAGGGTGACGGCGGCAAGGTCACGCCCGGCTTCCTGACGCCCCACTGGTACAGGGTGAAGACCTTCGCGCTCAAGCGCAGCGACCAGTTCCGCCCCGGCCCGCCGCCGCTGATGGGCTCCGAACAGTTGAAGAAGGATGCGGACGAGGTGCTCAACCTCAACGCCAACCTCACGCTGGAGCAGAAGGCCACCGTCGAGTTCATGCGCGACGGGCCGCGCTCGACGGGGCAGTCGGGCCACTGGCTGCGCTTCGCGATGGCCGTCTCGGCGCGCGACCACTACGACATCGACCGCGACGTGAAGGTCTTCTTCGCGGTCGGGAACGTGGCGATGGACGCCTTCATCGCGGCGTGGGAGGCCAAGCGCTACTACGACTCGTCGCGCCCGTGGACGCTCATCCACCACTACTACGCCGACAAGGATGTCCGCGGCTGGGAAGGTCCCGGCAAGGGCGTGGGCTCGATGAAGGGCCAAGACTGGCACCCCTACTCGCCCTACGTCTTCATCACGCCGCCGTTCCCCGGCTACGTCTCCGGCCACAGCACGGTGAGCGCGGCCTCGGCCAAGACGCTTGAGTTGTTCACGGGCAGCGACGCCTTCGGCGCGACCGAGGTGCGCCACGCGGGCGAGCTGACCGAGCCGAACATCTCGTGCGAGGTGAAGCAGATGGTGGACGGCAAGCCGGTTGCGGGCATCGCGGGCGACGGCACCGTGACGCTGAAGCTGCCGACCTTCACCGCGACGGCCGAGCTGGCCGGCATCTCACGCGTGCTCGGCGGCTACCACATCCAGGCCGACAACGTCGCCGGCCTCGACCTCGGCCGCAAGGTCGCGGAGTACGTCTGGCCGGTCACACTCTCCTACTTCCAGGGCACGTACGGGAAGGGTGGGCCGCCGCCGGTCGCCAAGTGCACCCCGGAGGGCTGCACCATCCCGGGCCACAAGCACGACAAACCCGAGGCGAAGGCCAAGGAGAAACAGCACTCGAAGGCCGGGGGCGGCAACGACTGATTGTGCGCCCGCTTCCCGGCACGTCCACCTCGCGCGCACTCTGACGGGGCAACGCGCCACGCCGCGGCGGCCCCGGGGCTCCAAAGGAGAACAGCATGAGAAAGACCCTAAAGCTCGCGCACACGTTCGCCGCGGGCGTCACGCTCCTGCTCCTGCTCGTCGCCGCGCCGCGGCACGCTTGGGCGCAGGGTTGAATCGTCGCACGATCCAGCGCGCCCGTGATTGGCGCCGCATGCGCAACCGAACCCGACAGTGACACTCGTCGCAGTTACTGGACGCTCTCCATCGGCTACCGCAAGCAACGTTCGCACCGCCACTTCGTCGGCACCGTCGAGCAGAAGCAGCGCGAAGAGCAGGGGACGGAGATCGTCAACGACATCCATCTCTTCGACGTGGGCGTGACCTACCAGTTCAACCCGCGTCTGAGTTTTGCGGCCAGCATTCCCTTCATGCACGCGACGCGCG
Source organism: uncultured Pyrinomonadaceae bacterium (assembly GCA_964246655.1). Taxonomy (GTDB): domain Bacteria; phylum Acidobacteriota; class Blastocatellia; order Pyrinomonadales; family Pyrinomonadaceae; genus QHXN01. Next base: position 2,922 of record CAXTSK010000386.1, on the reverse strand, counting down.
TGAGCCCGGCGCGCTTCAACGCGGCCGGCGTTCAGACCTCGCCCAAGCAGGTCTCACACGGCATCGGCTTCGGCGACATCAGCGTCGGCGCGAAGGTCTGGATACTCAACCCCGGGCGAGAGGAGAGGCCGCGGCAGAACATCGCCTTCGGCTTCGGCTTCAAGCTGCCGACGGGCAGGCCCGGCGTCATGGACACGGTGGACACGGCCGCCGGCCCGCGCACCGTCGTCGTCGATCAGTCCATCCAACTCGGCGACGGCGGCTTCGGGTTCGTCTTCAGCACGGACATGTATAAGCGGCTGTGGAAGACGACGCTCTACGGCTCGGGCATCTACCTCGTCAACCCGCGCGACACGAACGGCGTGAAGACCGGCCGCGGCCGCGCCTCCGAGGCGATCATGTCCGTGCCCGACGCGTACCTGGCGCGCGCCGGGGCCGTCTTCCCGATCCCGAAGACGCGCGGGTGGACGGCCAGCTTCGGCGGCCGCATCGAAGGCATCCCCGTCCGGGACATCCTCGGCAAGAGCAACGGCTTCCGCCGGCCGGGCTACGCCATCTCAATCGAGCCCGGCATCAACTACGTCCGCAAGGGGCGTGACATGTGGTCGCTGACCGTGCCGATCCCCGTCGAGCGCAACCGGCGCCGGAGCACCTCGGACATCATGGACGGCCGCCACGGGGACGCGGCCTTCGCCGACTACCTCATCGTGGCCGGGTGGTCGCATCGCTTCTAGGGTGTGGGGTTATGAAGAGAAACGTCCTGGCCGGGCTCGCTCTGGCGGCCTGTTGTCTCGTGACCGCGGCCCAACCTTTTCACAGGGGGGCTGAGAAGGGGGCCGAGAAGGAGAAGGCGGGGTCGCTGGCGGTCGGCGACCCTGCCCCCGACTGGACGCTCCGCGACGCCGAAGGGCGCGCGCACACGCTCGCGGAGTACCGCGGGCGGGTCGTCGTCCTCGACTTCTGGGCAACGTGGTGCGCCCTGTGCTCGAAGGTCATGCCGCGCATGGAGAAGTTGCACCGGAAGTACGGCGGGCAGGGCGTGGTCGTCTTCGGCGTTAGCTCGTGGGAGACGGGCGACCCCGTCGCGCTGATGAAGAAGAAGAACTGCACCTACGGGCTGCTCCTCAAGGGCGAGGAGATAGCCCCTGCCTACGGGGTCGAAACTCTGCCCGCGGTCTGCGTCGTCGGGCCGGACGGCCGGGTCATCTACAGCCACTCCGGGGCCGAACATAAGAAGCTCGACGACGTTATCGAAAAGCAGCTCAAGGGACAGGGAACCTGACCCGTCCCGCCCGGACGGGCGGGAGCGCCGACACAAACGCCGAACGGGGAACGAAGAGCCGGGGCGCCCTCTCCGGCCGGGGCGTTCCTCGTTTGGCATTCCTTACCCACCACGCCGAGTGAGGTGAAGGATGAACAGCAGAGCCGAGAGTTACTACGCGCGCCTGCCCGGCCCCGCCGCCGTGTACGGGCCAGTGCCTGGAGTCGCCACGGCCCTCGGCGTCATCGTCTCCTGCCTGGTGCTGACGGGCTGGGCGCTCGACATCGCGACGTTCAAAAGCATCCTCCCGGGGCAGCCGCAGATGGTGCCGAACACGGCGCTCGGCTTCATCCTCTCCAGCGCCTCGCTCTGGCTGCTGCGTGCGGAGCCGGTAGCCGCGCGTTCGCGTCGCGCCGCGCGCGCCTGCGCGGCACTCGTGGCGCTCGCGGGCCTGCTGACGCTGGGCGAATACCTTTCGGGACTCGACCTGAAGATCGACAGGCTGCTTTTCGAGGACAGCCTTCGGGGCGGCGCGTCCTTCCCCGGACGCCCTTCGCCGCACACGGCGCTCGGCTTCTTCCTCGTCGGCTCCGCCCTCCTCTTTCTTTCGGCGAAGGGGCGGCGGGCGCACGGCTTCGCGCAGTCGCTCGCCGTCGCCGCCCTGCTCGTCGCGCTCCTCGCGCTCGTCGGCTACTCCTACGAGGTCTCGTTCCTCTACGGCATCACGGCCTACACGGGAATGGCGCTGCACACGGCGGTGACCTTCGTCCTGCTCGGCCTTGGCGTCCTGTTCGCGCGCACCGACAGGGGGCTGATGGCGGTTGTCATGAGCGACACGGCGGGCGGCCACATGGCGCGGCACCTCCTGCCGGCGGCCGTGATCGTCCCCGTCGTGCTCGGCGGCCTGATCGTGAGGGGCGCGCGCGCCGGCCTCTACGACACGGCCTTCGCGATGTCGCTCTGCGTGACGGCGAGCATCGTCACGCTCGGCGCGCTCATCTGCCGCAACGCGCGCACGCTCCACCGCGCCGACGCCGAACGCTGCCGGGCCGAGAGCGACTTGCGCAAGGCGCACGACGAGCTTGAGGCCAAGGTCGGCGAGCGGACGGCCGAGCTGTCGAAGGTCAACGCGACGCTTCAATCAGAAGTCGCCGAGCACCGGAAGGCCGAGGCCGCGCGCGCCCAACTGCTCCGGCGGCTCGTCACGGCGCAGGAGGAGGAGCGCCGCCGCATCTCGCGCGAGTTGCACGACCACCTCGGGCAGTACCTCGCCACGATGATGCTGTGCATCAAGACCCTGCGGCCGGCTGAGTTCGAAGAGTCGGCGCGCGACGGCTTGCAGAGGTTGGAGGGGCTGACGGGCAAGCTCGTCGAGGAGGTGCACCACCTCGCGTGGGAGTTGCGCCCGGCCGCGCTCGACGACCTCGGGCTCCAGGCCGCGCTGCACAACTACGCCGAGAGGTGGTCGGAGCGGAGCGGCGTCGCGGTGGACTTCCACGGCGGCGGCCTCGAACGCCGACGCCTGTCGCCCGAGGTCGAGACGACCGTCTACCGCATCGTGCAGGAGGCGCTGACCAACGTCTTGAAGCACGCCGCCGCGCGCCGCGTGAGCGTCATCGCCGAGCGCCGCCGCGAGCACGTCCTCGTCATCGTCGAGGACG
>CAXTSK010000385.1:0-5460 GCA_964246655.1 uncultured Pyrinomonadaceae bacterium | reverse complement strand
GGTGATGCGCTCGGCCCGGGCGAGCGCATCACCATGCGCCCCCTCTGGGAGCGCGAGCGCGCGCCGAAGTGGAGGATTACGTTCGAGGCCACCGACCGCCCGCTCAGGGTCGAGACCGTCGAAGACGGTCGCGCGTCGAGCGCCTGCGTCAACCTGCCCGAGGAGCGCTGGCTGAGCCCCGGCGACTCGCTGCTCATTACGCAGGAGCGCGGAGACATGACGCGCTTCGTCTCCGTCAGGTGGGAGTCCGGCTCTAAGCCTTGGTGGCGTCTCGGCGGGTTAACCAACTCCTACTATTACGGGGAAGGCATCATGCGCGACGGCCAGCCTTCCTACACGAAGGGGCCAGATATCTTGATGTCCGAGGCGCTGCTGGACGAGGGGCTCGTACTGGCCGACCTCGCCAAGCGGGCGAAGCCCGAGTTCAGGACGCAGGTCGGCACCATCGCCGAAGACTGGTGGAGCATCTTCGGCGGCGTCACGTTGGTGCGCGAGCGCCGCTCTGATCGCGGCTCGCGTATCGGCGTCTTCGTCACCGACGACCTCTTCGGGCAGCCCGGCCTGCGCCTGTTCAAAGTCCGTCCCGGCGAGAGTCCCGCACCCTTCTCTCCGCCGCGTGGTGCGTCGAGCATCGAGGCGCCCGCGGGCGCGACTGTCACGTACGGCCTCGGCTACAGGGGCCTACTCTCGCTCAGGCTGAGTGAGGAGATGACTGAGGACGAGATCTGGGGGCAGATCGTGACCGTGAGCTTCGCCAGTCCGGAGTCGTGGCCGCTCCCGCCCTCGCCCACGCACGACTTCATCATTACCACCGCGAACGATTACATCCCGCTCGACGGGTACTTCATCGACGTGGGCCGCTCCACGCACGCCTTCTACGCCAAGGCGAAGCTCGACGACGGGCTCAACGTCCTGAGTGTCAACGACGGCAAGAACGTCGAGAGCGACGGCGGCTCGCGCGGCGGTGGCGGGGGGCAAGTGAGGAACTTCCCGCTGGGCAAACCCGCCACACTCGGCGACTACGAGCAGGGCATCCTGCTCACGCTCCGGCAGGCCAGTTCGGCCGTTCCGTACACGGGGGGCATCGCCGTGGGGCTGCTCGCGCTCTGCGCGGCGGCGTTCAGTCTCGCCGCCTGGCGCGAGAGGAAGGACAGGCCGCGCCTCTACCTTGCCTGGACGCTCATCTGGGGCAGTCTGCTGACGCTGGTCACTGTGCGCCTGATACTCGCCTACCGGGTGGGCGTGCTGCCGCCGCTCGACGCGGGGCCGAGGGAGCTGCGTAATGTCTTCGACAAGGGGGTCGTCGTCAGCCTCTGGGGCCTTGCGTCCTGCGCGGTGCTGACGCTCGTGACGCCTGCGGCTGCTTCATCCTGGGCGCTTCTCAACGGAGTGCGATGGCTGAAGAGACTTCGTGAGAACGAGGCCGGTGCATACATCCTGACCGCGCTCTGGGGCACGGCCGTCGTGCTCTGGGTTCTGACGGGCTACGGGCTGGGCTCCAATCAGGCGTTCTTCGGCGTCCGCATCAACATAGTCGTCCACCTCGTGCTCGTCGTCGGCCTAGCACTGTTGGCGAGGCGGGGCGCGGAGGGGCGGCTCCCGCTTAAGCTGTTAATCGCGCTCGTCGTCGCCCTGGCGATGGCGCTTCAGGTCGTGGTTGTCGGCGACGCGGGCGCCGTCATCTACGTCTTCTCGCTCGCCGTCTGCGTCTGGATTCTACTCTTCTGGAACAGACTGTCGGTCGGGCTTAGCCGTTGGGGGCGCGGGGCCGCGACTGCGCTCGTCCCCGTCGCGGCGCTGCTGTTTGTACTTTCGGCCATCCTCCTGCCACTCGTCGTCCTGCCGCTTCTGACAAAGACGCCTTGGGTCAGGCACGCGGTGCGCCCGGTGCTCCCGACCACGACTTTCTACCGCTTCGCCAGCTTCACGGACTCCGAGGAGGCGCTCCTCGCCTCGAAGAGCACCGAGGGGGAGGAGGCCGTCGGCGCGCTGCTCGACAACTCGCGGCAGGACTGGCAGATGTTGGTGTACGCATCACAGGGCGCGTCAGACTACAGCGGTTACGGGCGCTCTCCCCTTTCGAGGCGCGGGATGACCTACGCCACCTCGATGGCCGACTGCGCTTTCGCCGTCTATCTCCTGTCGGAGCACGGGAAGGCGGCGGCCGTCCTGACGCTCGCCGTCTATCTGGTGCTGGGTTGCGCATGCATCGTCGCCGGCTGGTTCTTTCCGGCCGACCTGCGCCACCGCAACCTCCCACTGCTGGCCGTCGGCGCCTTCTTCGTCTGTAACGCGCTCTACATGGCCGGGGCCAACGTCGGCCTGATGGTCTTCACCGGTCAGAACATCCCTTTGCTCGCGCTCTACTCGAAGACAGATCTGGCGCAGGGCCTCCTGTTGGTCGCGTTGGCCGGCGGGCTGTTGCTGTCGGCCGCGACCGACGCGCCCTCGAAGTTTATGCGGGGCGCGCACCCGATCTCTTTCCGGACGGAAATCATGTTTTGCCTCGGGCTGGCCGTCTGGCTCGGGCTGGTCTGGTGGCAGATGGTTAACGTCGGGCGGGAGACGAGGTATCGCGAGGATCACAACTTCAGCCGGGACTTCTTCGAACGGGTCAAGAAGAATCTGCCGCCCGACGGCGACGCGCCCGGCCGGCGCCAGAACACGCCCTGGGAGTTGAAGGACGGCCGGTTGGTGAAGAAGCCCGGCGGCCAGGTCGAGGAGATAGAGGAGCAGTACGCCAAGCAGTTCAACGAGCGCGCGGACAAGTTTAATCCCGACAGTGGCCTCTACTATCTGGAAGGCGCGCCCGGCCCGCCGGGCACCGCGACTCCGCGCGTCAGGGTCAACGACCACTACTTCTACGCCATGTCCCCCTTCAACGACTCGAAGATGTGGCGCGGGCGGATTACCGCGGCCGGGTCAAGCGATCCGACCATCTACGCCCTCGGCGGGAGGCTGGCGGTGAGTTTGCAGGAGACTGGGTACCCAGGCAGCGTAGACTTGGCAGCGTCGCTGCCCGCCCGCGCGACCTCCTCGGTGCTCATCACCGAAGGCGGCGTCCAGTTCTGCGAACTGAAGCGCATCGGCGACGGGCAGCAGCTCAGGCTCGACCCGAAGTCGCGTTCAGATCAGTGGAGCATCTACGTCGATGGCAGGCGCGTCACCGCGCCCGTCGATCTGCCGCCGCTGAGTGTCATCGTCATCGAGCGCAAAGACTCCAGATTCCGCCGCAACTTCATCTACCTCGGGCCGACCCCGCCCGTGCTCGCCTTCGTGCGCTGGCGCAACGGCTCGCAGCGGCGCATCTTCACCAGCACGGACTTCCCGCTCACCTACCTCCTCGGCAAGGCCGGCGACCTCTCCGTACAAATGGAGGAGGGGCTTGCGCTTGCCGACCGCAGGCTCGGCGATGGGCTGTCGCTCACCATCGACCCCACGCTTCAGGAGCGGCTCCAGCATGAGTTGGCGCGCTACGCCGCGTCCGACAGCAACTACGACCCCTTACGGCCCCAACCGAACAGGCTGGCCATCACGGCGCTCGACGCCTTCAGCGGGCGCGTCCTAGCCCTGGCCTCATGGCCGCGCCTAGACCCGTCCGGCACCGACTACGAGGCGCTCATCGACCGCGTCCCGGAGGGAACGCGCTCCCGCTTTGAGCGCAACCACAACCTGGTCAACCACGCAGTCGGCTCGACGGTCAAGCCGCTAGTCTTCACGACGATGGCTAACGTCCTGCTGCCCCTGAAGATTGACCTCGCGGGGGTGTCGGTCTTCAACCGCGCCGACGCCTATGCAGCCCCGGCCGGCGAGTCATCCCCAATCCACCCGCACCTGCAAATCGGCAAGGTCAAGATGGGCATGTGGGACTGCAACAGCCCGACGGCCAAGATTGACATGGCCGATTTCATCGTCAACTCCAGGGATTACCCCGAGGGTCTGATCGGCATGCTCGGCATGGTGCTGGACGCGAAGGATATTGGCAAAGCGCTCGTCCCCGGCGGCACATCCCCGGACATTTCCTACGAGGGGCGCGACTACACTCTTGACCTGACGAGGGTGTCCGAGAGCGGCACCGCCTTCACGCTCAAGGACCAGTTCGAAGGGCGCGCCGCGAGCACGCGCGGTCCCGAGTCGGTGAAGAACACGCTCCTCTTCCGCGGACTCTGGGAGATGTTCGACTTCTACTACGCCGACGGCTCCTGGTTAAGGCGTGAGGGCGAGAGCTTCCTCCCCGCGCTCAGCAACCCCAAGCTTCAGCTTCAGAAGAACTTCTACTTGGACAATGTGCTCCCCGCGCAGATAGATCTCGCCGGCGGCGACTTTCAGGACATCCGGGGCGGCCTCATCTCCTGCCTGCTCGGCGGCGGCGACTGCGGGTTCAACAACGTGAAGATGGCCGAGGCGGCGGCTCGGCTGGCAACGGGCCAGCGCGTTTTCGCGCACATCGAAGAGTCGCCGGCCAGCGAGCCGCCGCCGATGCCCGCGCCCATTGACGGTGCCGGCTGGCGTAACGCGCACGTTCTGGCACCGATGGAGGCGGTCGCAGTGCGGGGGACGGCGAAGGCTTTGAAGGGGCTGGTCGTGCTCCCGCCGCATTACCGCGCCGTCTACAAGACGGGGACGATCGTCGAGGGCACCGGCGGCCGCGAGAGCGAGGCGCTCATGTTCGTCGTCGGGAGATGGGACGGGCAGGGCTTCGCTGCGGGCGAGACGCTGGCCGGGTTCCTTTACATGGAGAAGTCGAAGGACGCGGACAGGGGCGACTTGGGCGGCGACATGAAGAAGTTCAAGCTGGCCGCGCCGGTCGTCAACGCTCTCGCGCGGCACCTGGCCGCGCGGGCGACCGCCGCCGCGCAGAGGCCGGTGAACATGCCTTGAAGCGGGACACCGGCCCGCCCCGCGCCCTTTAAGGTCATCTCACGTCACTAACATGAGGAGGATTCGAAAACATGGCCAAACTGATCGCCCCCGCACGGCGCCGAACGGAACCGAATTTCTGGTATGTGGTGAAGCCAGTCGGGGCCGAGTTCCTTTTCGTCTTACTGCCCTTGATCGTCCTGACCTTTGTCCACCTTTCGTGGGGGGAGAAGACCGTTCACTCAGTCCTGGAGTCGGCCGAATGGTCGTTCGGGGCGTCCGTCCTCTTCGGGCAGGCAATCGTCAAGCTCGTTTCTGGGGCGACGCGGCAGGGGTCGGACAACTGGGGAACCATCGTTCTGATCGTCTCTTTGGTTCTGGTTCTCGGACTAGTGCCGTCGTTGGTCATACTGGCTATGATCCTCTTACACGAGCCTCCGAGCATAACTCTCGTCGTTGAGCAACTGGTGTTCTTTGTCGCCGGCTCCGTCGCCTTCTTCCTCCTGGGTGCCATTGGCCACTACGGCTTGCATCATGGGGATTGATAGGCAGCGGCCCCGAATAGGCTCTCGACACATTTCATCTGAAACGAGCGGAAAC
>CAXTSK010000384.1:0-5462 GCA_964246655.1 uncultured Pyrinomonadaceae bacterium | reverse complement strand
CTTGTCGACCGACTGCGCGTTGTCGGGCGCCGCGGCCTGCGCGAAGGTCGGCACCGCGGTCATCAGCAACGTCGCCGCCGCGAAGAAGGCCATTCTCAGTTTGTGCATAGTCTCTCTCCTGTGACTTCCGGCCCGGGCCTTCCGTAGCTTAAGGGTTGAGGAGAATGTCGCGGCGCGCTCTTATAATTTCGCTTCGACCCGGTATCCGCCGCCCCTCTTACAACGGCGCTCCAGCGATCTCGGCACGCCCCGGGCTCTCACAAACTCTTTAAGAGCCCGACAACCTCGCGCCGCCTTCGAACGTCCCTAACCCTTTAACTCTCCCGTGCCGTCTTAGTTAAACCTCGCGCCCCGACGTGCGCGCGCTCCGTTGCGCTCGCCGCCCGGCCGGCGCCTCTGCTTTGTTAAGCCGAAGTATAAAGCCGCTGAAAAAATCTTACGTGTGCGACGGCAGAGTCATCACGCCGCCCGCGTCGGTCGTCAACTCCTGCGAGTGCCCATGCCCGTGCCCCTCGTGCCCGTGCTCGTCGTGGTGATGCGAGACCTCGCTGATGTAGAGGATCGACAGCAGCACGAAGATGAAGGTCTGCATGAAGGCGACGAAGAGGCTCAAGGGCATAATCAGAACCGGCAGGCCCCACTTCGTCCACCAGGCGAGCCCCGAGATGGTGCCGAGAATCTGCTCGTCGCCGAAGAGGTTGCCGAACAGTCGGATGCCCAGCGACATCGGACGGACGAAGTTACTGATCAGCTCGATGGGGAACATCAGCCACGCCAGCCAGACGATTGGCCCCGCGAAGTGCTTCAGGTGCCCCCCGAGCCCGTTCTCCTTGATGCCGATGGCGTTGTAGTAGACGAACGAGGAGATGCCGAGCGCGAACGTCACCGAGGTCGCGGCCGTCGGGGACATCAGCCCCGGCACGAGCCCCATCAGGTTCGAGATGAGGATGAGCACGCCGAACGTCCCGACGACCGGCAGGTATTTCGCGCCGTGCGGCCCGACGTTATCGACCAGCAAATCCCTGATCGCCAGCACGCCCGTCTCAAGCGTCAACTGCCCGAAGCCCGGCTGCTCGACCGAGAGCTTGCGCGGCTTCAAAAGGAGGATGACGACCACCGTGAAGAGTGCCGCGAGCACGAACATCACCGTGTACCACGGCACCGCGTTCTCGGGCGTGTAGGGGCCGAAGGCCGACTCGGCGCTCGACCCGAACATGCCGAGGAACTTGTCCCAGAACGGCTTCGTGTAGTGGAGCTGAAATTGGTGCACCGGCTCGCCGACGTAGTGGTTGACGAACTCGACGACCGCCGGAACGTGGTGCTCCGCCCCGGCCGCGGCGTGCTCGGTGGCGGCGGCGCCGTGTTCGGCCGCGGGCGCGGCGTGCTCGGCCGCCTGCGTGGCCCCGTGCTCGGCGTGCTGAAAGAACATCGACTAGGTTTCCTCCCGACGTACGATGGCAAAGTAGAACTGCCTGAACCCTTCCGCGAGCAGCCCCGCGACGACCGCGCACATCCCCGCGAGCGTCGCCACGAGCGAGACCAGACCCGTCCGGTAAGCGAAGAAGACCAGGCCGGCGACGACCGCGTAACGGAAGACGTAACGCGCGGCCTTCAACTTCGGCGGCCTTGCCGACGTGGCGCCCTCGAAGACCGCCTCGACCGACGTGCGCAGCCAGTGCTGGTTGAAGAGCGCGAGCGCGCCGCCCAAAGCCAGCCCCGCCGTCACGCGCCAGGGGGCGAGGAAGGCGCTCACGACGACGGCGACGAGCGCCGCCCAGAACGTATCCCGGAAGATGCGCCTCACGGCCTCGCGCGGGGCTTCGCCTGCCTCGTCCGGCCCGCCCGGGCGCGCACTATCTGCGCCTTCAGTCATCACGGAACGGAAGATTCTACACGGCGCCGCTTGCGCCTGTCGAGCGCGGTAGGGGGAACTTACTTGTTGAGCCGCGACATGATGCGTATGAACTGGTAGAAGCCGACGGCCGCGCCCAGCACGATGCCGGCGACCATCATCCAGCCGGTGCCGAACTGGCGGTCGAGCACCCAGCCGAGCCCCATGCACGTCAGCACCGAGAAGAAGATCGACAGCCCCGCCGCGTACGCGATGCTGCTGCCGCGCGCCGCCTCGCGCTCTTGGCCGTCACCGTTTTGCGGCTCTTCCTCGGCCATGTCGTCCTACTTGGTCAACTCCTTGCGCCGCAGCTCCGCGAGCATGCGCTCGGCCTTCAGCATCTCGGCCTCGGCCGGCGAGAGCGCGGCCTGCTCCTCCCTGTCCGGCCCGGCCAGAAGCTTGTAGGCGCCGACCCCCGCGAGCGCGAAGAAGCCGATGATGACGGCCCACTTGACGAGCGCGTAGAGCAGGCCGGCCACCACGCCGAAGAGCCAGAACGCGCCCCAGACGACGAAGACGAGCGCGACGAGCAGGAGCAGGAGTTTGAAGAGCTTCATGCGTAAAACCTCCGCAAGACTTTAGGATTTCGTTCGCTTCCCTCTGCCGGGATAAACGCTCCCGCGGCCTCAAGCGTTCGCAGTCTTTCTCGTCACCAGCGGGCGCGGGCCAAATAGTTCTTAGGCACTTCCCACAACTGCGCGCGCCTGCTGCTCCGCAGGGAATCGTGTATGAAGCAGACGTGCGTACACCAGCAGGCGCGCCCTGCGTCGATCTGCTTCAGCTCGTCCCGCCTTCCCTCGGACTCCCACAGCTTCCCGAAGTCGTAGTCGAAGTCCGGGAGGCTCGCGAACTTGCCCCGCAGCTCGCAGGCGCGCACGCCGCCGTTGTAGTCGATGACGGCCGTCGTCTCGCCCGCCGTGCAGGGGAAGGGCCAGGGGGTCGAGCCCTTGAAGTTCGCGTGCTGCGTGCGGTAGTGCGTCGTGATGGCGCCGACGTAGGCGACCGACTTGACGAAGCGCGTCGCGGCGTCGTCCCCGGCGAACATGCGGCGGCCGTATCTTTCGGTCAGCGCCGAGACCTGCTTGTACATCTCCGGTAAAACTTCGGGAGGAATTTCCTTAATCCCCTCGCCCGCCTTCGTCTCGCCGCGGACGACGTTGAAGTAGTGGCCGTCGAGTTGAAAATTCTCCCACATGAAGTCGGCGAGCCGCCCGACCTCCGCGTAGTTCTCGGCGCAGACGACGGTGTTGACGTTGAGGCGGAAGCGGTCGCCGTACTTCTGCTTCAAGGGGTAGAGCGCGCGGATGCATTCGAGCGTGCGCCCCCAGTTGCCGGGCACGCCGCGCACGCGGTCGTGCGTCTCGCCGTAGCCGTCGAGCGCAACGTTCAGGTAAAGATGCAGCCCTTCGCTGAGCGAAAGCGCGTGATCGACCATCGCGTACGTGCGCGACTTCAGCAGCCCGTTCGTCGGGATGATGACGCGCCGGACGCCGTTGTTCTCGACGAAGAGGCGGATGACCTCGTCCACGTCCTGCCTGAGCGTCGGCTCGCCGCCCGAGAGCCAGAGGTCTGTGATCGGCGGCATCGTCCGCGAGACGCGCTCGATCTGCTCGAACGTCATGTCGCCCGGCCGGTTCAGTTCTTCGTGATAAAAACAGGTCTCGCACTTCGCGTTGCAGCGCGACGTGACGAAGAAGATGACCGTGCCCAGGCGACGCTCGCGCGCGGTCGAGCGGAGGAGTTGGGCGAACTGTGCGACCTTGTTAGGCATCCGGCCCGATAATCTCAGTTTCCGTCGGCGATTTCAATTCGTAGCCGATGCCGCGCCAGACGATGCGGCGCGAGAGCCCGGCCGCCGCCGCGTTGTAGAGGAAGAGCGCGGCCGTCAGAGGCCACAAAAGCAGGTGTGCCCAGACGCCGCGGCGCAGACGCCCGTGATGCTCTTCGAGCACGAGCGCCACGGCGCGCAGGCGGAAGAAGGCTTTCCAGAGGCCGAGCAGGAAGATGACCGACACGATGACGAGCGGCCACACGAACGAAAGCCCCGCCGCCGCGCGCCACGCCGCGAGCGCGAGCCCGCCGAAGAAGACCAGGACGAAGAGCAGGTTTGAGACGAGCACGAACGCCCACAGCCGCGGCGCGTAGACGCGCGTGATCTTCAACTGCCGCGTGGTGAACTCGAATAGCTCGGGCAGGGTGCAGTCCTCGACCGACGCGTTCAGGCACGCGGGCACGAAGCGGATGGGAAGTCCGGCCGCTTGCAGCGCGTTTGTCAGCGCGTAGTCGTCCGAGACCGTGCCGCGCCAGCGCTCGCTCATCCCGAGCCGCTCGAACGTCTCGGCACGGACGGCTGTCGAGCCGCCCCAGCAGAAGTTGCTCCGCACGTTCGCCCCGAGCGCCGAGGCGATTGACGCGTTCCACACCGAGCGCAGGTGCGAGGCTACACGGCCGCCCGCGGGCAGGAACCAGCGGTAGCCGGTCGCGGCCCCCGACGCCTCGTCCGCGAGCGGCGCGACCAGCGCGCGCAGCCAGTCGGCCCGAGGCCGCGCGTCGGTGTCCACGAAGACGAAGACCTCGCTCGACGCGTTAACCTCCTTCAAGGCCGCGCGCAGGTTGTGAACCTTCTGCCCGCTGTCGAAAGCCTGCCCCGCGACGACGAAGCGCGTGCGCGCGACGGTCTCGCCCTCCAACTCCCGCGCCAGTTGTCGCGCGATTTCGAGCCCGGGATCGTCCGCGCGGTCGGAGACGAAGATTAGCTCGTAGGCCGGGTAATGCTGCCGGAAAAGCGCGAGCAGGTTCAGGCGCAACCCCTGATCCATCTCGCGGCAAGGGACGAAGACCGACGCGAAGGGCATGTAGAGGGCACGCGCCGCATCGAGCTCGCGCTTGAAGAAGCTGAGGTAACGGACGCCGCCTCGCAACGAGAGAAGACTTTGCAGGACGACCAGCGCGGCGAGGACGTAGAAGACAAACATCAGCGGGCGCATGTCTGTGCGCGGCCACCGTCGATTGAATAAGTGGCGCCGGTGATCCAGGAGGCGCGGTCGGAGGCGAGGAACAGAATCAGCTCGGCGACCTCTTCGGCCGCGCCGACCCGGCCGAGCGGATGTGTCGTCTTGGAGTGTTCGAGGAAGTCCGCGTACTTCTCCTCGGCCATGCCGCCGCGGCGGTGAATCTGCGTAACGACGACGCCGGGGTTGACGGCGTTGACGCGGACGCCCTTCGGCGCAAGCTCCAAGGCCGCGCAGCGCGTGAGCTGGTCAACGCCCGCCTTCGAGACGCAGTAGGCGAGCACGCCGGGGAAGGCGCGCAGGCCCGTCACGCTCGACACGTTGACGACGTTGCCGGGCCTCTTCTCAAGGTGCGGCGCGGCAAGCTGCATGAGGTGAAAGACCGAGCGCAGGTTGACGTTCATCATCTCGTCCCAGTCCGAGAGCGGCGTCGTCTCGACCGTGCCGTTCGCGATGATGCCGGCCGCGTTGACGAGCACGTCGAGGCCGCCCAACTCCTCGGCCGCGGTCTCGACGGCGCGGCGCGCGTGCGCCTCGACCGTCACGTCGGCCTGCACCTC
>CAXTSK010000383.1:3813-5466 GCA_964246655.1 uncultured Pyrinomonadaceae bacterium | reverse complement strand
GCCCGGGGGGTGACCGCCCGCGGGACTTCCGCCGTCAAAGCCTTCGAGTTCGAGATAAATGGCTTCGCCTACCACATCAAGATTACCGGCAACGGCAGTCGGACGAAGGGCGACCGGACGCGCCGCTTCAACCTGCGCGTTGACGGCGAGATCGTGCGCGTCTATTACTCGGAGTACCGCGGCGACCTCGTCCTGGTCTGCGAGCTTGACTACGCGGAGACCGGCGAGGGTGTCGTCACGCTGCTGGAGCAGCCGTCGATGCGCGCGCGTTGGAGTCAGCCCTTCGGCGCCTTCAACGTCGGCGAGCCTTTGCGCGACGGCCGGCAGCTATACGTGACGACCATCGGCTTGGTCGCCAAACTCGACCTCGGCACGGGCGAGATAATCTGGCAGCAAGACGACCTGTACGGGCGCGTGGGGGAAGGCAGCTTCAACGCCTTCGCCGCGCCCGAGGTCGGCGACGACACGGTCACTTTCAAAGACAGACAGTTCGACAGCACCGCGCACAGGGTTGTCGTTAACAAAAAGACCGGTAAGATTGTCCGCGTCGAGTGAGGGACGCCGAACGTGATGCAGCAAGACGGATTCATCGAAGAGACGCCCTTCTTCACGGACGAGCACGCGCGCCTGGCCGCGAGCGTCTCGAACTTCGCCGCGCGCGAGGTCGAGCCGTTCGCGCGCGAAGAGGAGGGGCCGAACGCGGACGCGAGCTTCCGCTCGCTCCTCTCCCTGCTCGCGCAGGCAGACCTCTTGAGTTACGCCGTCGCGCGCGGCGACGGCGCGCCGCTCGACGCGCGCTCGCTCTGCGTCGTGCGCGAGGCGCTCGCCTACCACTCGCCGCTCGCCGACCTCGCCTTCGTCATGCAGGGCCTCGGCACCTACGCCGTCTCGCTCGCCGCGCCCGAGCACGTCCGCGACTTCTGGCTCGAACGCGCGCGCATCGGCAAGGCCATCGCCGCCTTCGCGCTCACCGAGCCGGAGGCCGGCTCCGACGTGTCGTCCATCCAGACGGCCGCGAGCCGCGAGGGCGACTCCTACGTCATCACGGGGCGCAAGTGCTTCATCTCGAACGCAGGGCTCGCGGACTTCTACACGGTCTTCGCGCGCACGGGCACGCGCGCCGACGGACGCGCCGAACTCTCCGCCTTCATCGTCGGCGCGCGCATGCCCGGCTTCCACGTCACGGCGCGCACTGAACTCGTGGCGGCGCACCCCATCGGCGAGGTCGAGTTCGACGGCGTGCGCGTGCCCGCGGAAGACCGCGTCGGCGCCGAGGGCCAGGGCTTCACGCTGGCGATGCAGACGATGGACATGTTCCGCGCCAGCGTCGGGGCGGCCGCCTGCGGCATGGCCCGGCGCGCGCTCGACGAGGCGGTGGCATACGCGAAGGCGCGCCGCCAGTTCGGCGTCTCGCTCGCGATGCACCAGTTGATTCAGGAGAAGCTGGCCGTCATGCAGACCGAGCTCGACGCCGCGCGCCTCCTCGTCTACCGCGCCGCGCACCTCAGGGACTCGGGCGCCGCGCCCTCCCAACTGACGCGCGCCGCCAGCGAGGCGAAATTCTACGCGACCGAGTCCCTGAGGTGCGCGGCGCGGTAGACGAGGAGGCGCGCGGCGTCGCGCTCGGTCTGCATGCCGGCCAGCTTCTCCTGG
>CAXTSK010000383.1:2266-3803 GCA_964246655.1 uncultured Pyrinomonadaceae bacterium | reverse complement strand
CACGCGCCCCGCCAGCGAGGCGAAATTCACCCCCACCGCGGCGGCCCCGCGCGGCGTGCCCGCGGCCGCCCAGAAACACGGCGGCCACGGCCTCGTCCGCGGCTCGACGGTCGAGCGCCTCTACCGCGACGTGCGCGCGCTGCGCATCTACGAAGGCACCACCGAGATCCAAAAACTCATCATCGCGAGGGAGATGTTAAAGGAGTAGGCAGTAGGCAGATTGCAGTAGGCAGTCGCTCCGCGTTATGTGTTTCGAAAGATTAATCCGAGCTTCTCAATAGTAGGGTCTTAAACTGCCTACTGCAATCTGCCTACTGCCTACTATTTCATGTGCGTATCAACGTTATCGGCGGGGGTCCGGCGGGGCTGTACTTCGCGCTGCTGATGCGGCGGAGCGGGTTGGCGCGCGAGGTGTCGGTGTACGAGCGGAACCCGCCGGGGGCGACGTTCGGGTGGGGCGTGGTCTTCTCGGGGCGGACTTTGAGAAATTTGCGCGAGGCCGACGAGGTGTCGCACCGGCGCATCACGGAGAGCTTCGAGACGTGGGACAACGTCGATGTCGTCCTGCGCGACAGCCGTGTCAGCATCCGCGGCAACGACTTCTCGGGCATCGCCCGCCTCAGGCTCCTCAACATCCTGCAAGAGCGCTGCGTGGAGCTGGGCGTGGACTTGCGCTTCAACGCGACCGTTGCAGACGTGGGCGCGCTCGCCGCGGAGTGCGACCTGCTGGTCGGCGCCGACGGCGTGGGCAGCATCGTGCGCGAGCGCTACGCTCATGAGTTCCGGCCGACGCTCGCCGAGGGGCGCAACAAGTACATCTGGCATGGCACGCGCCGCCTCTTCCACGGGCTGACGCTCACCTTCCGCGAGGCGGAGGCGGGCGTCTTCGCCGCGCACTCCTACAAGTTCAGCGAGGGGCTGAGCACCTTCATCGTCGAGTGCGACGAGGAGACGTGGCGGCGCGCGGGGCTGGAAGGGATGGTGGACGCGGAGTCGCGCGAGTACCTCGGGCGCGTCTTCGCGCGCGACCTCGGGGGCGAGGAATTGTTGTCGAACAACTCTCGCTGGATAAACTTCCTCTTAGTGAAGAACGCGCGCTGGAGCCGCGGGAACGTCGTGCTGCTCGGCGACGCCCTGCACACGGCGCACTTCTCCATCGGCTCGGGGACGAAGCTCGCCATCGAGGACTCCATCGAGCTGTTCCGCCACTTTGCTGCGGGGCTCGACGCGCCCGCCGCGCGCGGACGCGTGGCGCGCGGGCGGCGGGGCCCGCCGCCCCCCCGGCGCGCGATGCCTGCGCGCGGGGGCGACGGCCGACCATCGAGGTGTCCCAGCGCGCGGCCGACGAGAGCCGCGTCTGGTTCGAGCGCGCGCGCGCGCACGTCAACATGGAGCCGCTGCCCTTCGCCTACAGCCTGATGACGCGCAGCACGCGCGTAGACCGCGAGAGCCTTCGGCGCCGCGACCCTGCTTTCGTCGCCGCGTATAAACCGGCGCCCGCCGGGGCCCACTGGGATTAGCCCGGCAGAACACAAAA
>CAXTSK010000383.1:1557-2256 GCA_964246655.1 uncultured Pyrinomonadaceae bacterium | reverse complement strand
CGCGGTGAATAGAACCCACCACGCACTCCGCGCGCTCCTCTGCCGCGCGCGGCGGGCGTGCGGCGCGGGGCCGGCGCGCGCCTCCGCGGTTCAGAAGTCGTACACGCATGACGAGTCGGTGCCGCGCGGGCCGCTGGAAGGCGTGCAGGGCTTGCGCCGGATCGCGCTGCTGGTGTCGCGCGCTCTGGTGGTGGACGCGCGCGACCCGGCGCTGGTCGCTTTAGAGGACTACCGGCGCGCGCTCGAAGGCGACCCGCCGCGCCAGCACGACGCGGCCGCGCGCCGCGTGGCCGACAAGGTCAACAAGTACATCCGGAAGTACAGGACTGCGACCGCCGTCGAGGAGACCGCCGACGCCGACCTCATCCTCGTCTTCAAGGTGACGGGGCAGCGCAGCTCGGCCCTCCCCGGAGACCCTTTCGTCTGGGGCAAGCTCTTCGTCATCGCCCTCGGCGCCGACCACGCCCCGCGCGTCGTCTGGGAGTCCGACGGCGACGACAAGCACCCCGAAGACGCCACCGGAGATTTCCTCAAGGCGTTCAGGAATGCACGCGGCGAGAAGTGACGGGAAAGCAGATGGCAGTAGGCAGTAGGCAGTTGAAGGCAGGAAAGATTTATAATGAATCAGCCCGAATGAATCGGGGGGGGGGGATTTAAGGCGAGCCGCCCCCCGAACATAAAGCAGAGGTGGTAGATGAA
>CAXTSK010000383.1:0-1547 GCA_964246655.1 uncultured Pyrinomonadaceae bacterium | reverse complement strand
CCCCGCCCCCCCCCTTTTCATTCAAGCCGGACCCTAATCTTAACTGCCTACTGCCATCTGCCTACTGCCTACTACTCTTCCCAACGCGGCGGCAGGAGGCGGCGGCGGCCGTCGGTGCTGAGCGTGACGCCGGGCTCCTTGAGTCCTTCACGATCCCAGAGCTTGCAGGTGACCTGCTTGTGCGACTGGTCGAGCGCCTCGCAGTAGTTGGTGTAGGTGCAGCGGCGGACTTCCGCTCCGCGCCCGGCGCGTGCCTTGAGGAACCAGTCGGGGTCTGCGAGTGACTGGCGCGCGGCGCCGACGATGTCCGCGTCGCCGCGCCGCAGAAGCTCCTCGGCCAGCTCGAACGTGCCGACGCCGCCCGCGGCGACGACGGGCGTTTGGAAGCCCGCCCCGTTAACCGCGCGCTTCACTTCCCTTGAGAGAGGAAGGTTGCGGCCGAAAGGCCCCGGCGCGTCGGAGAGCACCGTCGGCATGCACTCGTAGCCGCTTTGGCCGGTGTAGGGATAGACGGCCTGGCCGACCTTCGGCTGCTTCGCGTCCTCGAACTTCCCGCCCTTCGAGACGGATAGAAAATCGAACCCCGCGCGCGCGAACTCCGCCGCGTAGAAGGTCGCGTCTTCGATTCGACTCCCGCCCCCGATCACCTCGTCGCCGAGGAAGCGCACGCCGACCGTGTAAGCCTCGCCAACTTCACTACGCACCGCGCGGTAGACTTCGAGCGGCAGTCGCACCCTTTGCTCCGGCGAGCCGCCGTAACCGTCGGGGCGTTCGTTGCGGCGGCTGAGGAAGGAGGCCATCGTGTAGGCGTGCGCGTAATGCAGCTCGACGCCGTCGAAGCCGGCCGCGCGCGCGCGCCCCGCGGCGTCGGCGAAGAGGCCGGGGAGGCCTCGGGGCCGCTCGCGCACGTGCGCCCCGTGCGGGTGGGTCACGCGCTCGCGGTAGCCGCCGCGCAACGACTCCAACTCGCGCTCGTCGAGCACGCGCTCCACCACGTCGTCGGGCGCGTCGCGCAGAAACGCTCGCACCTCTCGCTCATCGCGGTCGAGCCAGACCTCGTCTTCATACATTTCCGCGAGCGTGCGGCGGTGACGGTCTGAGACGTTGAGGAAGCGTTCGAAGAACTTCGCCTTGTCGGGGCGGCGTTTGACGGAGAGGAAGTCGATGATCTGTATGAAGAGGCGCGTGTGGCCTTCGCTCTCGCGGCGGACGGTCTCGACCAGCTCGCGCAGGCCCGGCAGGAAGCGGTCGTGCCCGATGCGCAGCAGTGGCCCCGACGGCACGTCACGGATGCCCGTCGCCTCGACGACGAGCGCGCCGGGGCGGCCCGCGGCGAAGCGCCCGTACCATTCGAGGTTCTCGCGCGTGACGAACCCGTCCTCGGTCGCGCGCCAGGGCACCATCGCCGGCACCCACGTGCGCGACTCAAGCTCGACGCGGCCGACGCGCACGGGCCGGAAGAGCAGCGAGCGCGCCGCCTCCTCGGCCGTGGGCCAGCGCGCCTCGGGGATTGAATGTCTGACGACGGGCTCGGGGTGCCACATAGG
>CAXTSK010000382.1:0-5501 GCA_964246655.1 uncultured Pyrinomonadaceae bacterium | reverse complement strand
GCCGCTCCCTCAGGTTGTAGCGGTCGCCCACGAGCTTCAGCGCCGACTTCGTCTGATAGCCGCGGCTCAGAAGCCACGACAGCTCCGACACCGCGACGCGCAGCGACCCGAGGCGCGCCGCCTCGAACAGCCGCGCGTCCTCCGGGTGCGCTCCCCTATGCCTGCGCCTGTCGGGACTCAAACTTCCCTATCACCTCCGTCGAAACCAACGTCGCGCGCGTGCGCGTATTAGAATTGTGAGTTGACATCCTCCCCGGGACGGTGGACGCATCATGGCAGATTACAGCTTCGTGACCCGCTGGCGTTTCCGCTCGCCGCTCGAACCCGTGTGGGACTCGATCTACCACTCCGAAGCGTGGCCCGCGTGGTGGCGCGGCGTCGAGCGCGTCGAGCGCGTCGAAGAGGGCGACGAGCGAGGCATCGGCACGCTCCAACTCTATACGTGGCGGAGCAAGCTCCCCTACCGCCTCGCCTTCCACATGCGCCTCACGCGCGTCGAGCCGCTCTCGCTCATCGAGGGCGAGGCCGTCGGCGAGCTGACGGGCCGAGGGCTCTGGCGCTTCACGCAGGAGGGCGACGTGACGCGCGTCCAATACGACTGGAACGTCGTGACGACGAAGCCCTGGATGAACCTGCTCGCGCCCCTCGCCCGCCCCGTCTTCAAGTGGAACTACGACGTGGTCATGGACTGGGGCGCCGACGGCCTCGCCCGCAAGCTCGGCGTCGAAAGGATCAGTGATGAGTGATGAATGATGAATGTGATACGGCTTTCCTTTCATTCATCACTCACCACTCATCACTCATCACTTCTTCTTCTTTTTAGCCGCTGTCTTCGGCTTCTCGCGCTCGCCTATAGTCTCTGCCTCGTGGCCGCGGACGGCGAACTCGTCGGGGAGTTTTTGGAGGAGCCAGAGCGGGCGGCCACCCTCCTCGCGCCCCTTCATCTTGAAGAGTCGCCACGCGCCGCCGAGGCGCGCGCCTTCGAGGCTGAAGCGGAGCGAGCCCGCGCGCCAGCCTTCGGCCGCATCGCCCTCGGGTAAGAAAACGCCGATGTCCCAGCGGTAGACGCGACCCGCGCCGTAGGTGCCCTCGGGCAGCACGCCCTCGAACTTCATGTACGAGAGCGTGTGGTCGGGCACTTGCACGGCCAGGCGTTTCGCCGAAGGGTCGAGCGAAGGCCCCTTCGGCACCGCCCAGGACTTGAGCGTCCCCTCGATCTCCAAACGAAAGTCCCAGTGCAGACGGCTCGCGTGGTGCTCCTGCACGACGAATCTCAATTCCCTTCCCATGTGTAAATTTTGCCACACGGCGCGCCCGCAGTCGCCGCCCGACGCGCCTGTTCGTCACGGCCGGAGTCCGGTCTGTCACACAACGCTTTACAACCAGGCCGACTGCCCTTATTCTCGCCCCCTGCGCCCGACCGCGCCGCCCGCGCCGAAAGCGTCAACCCGACATCCCGCGCAGCAGGAACGCCCCTGGGAGGGGGGAGACGCGAACGAGGGTGTGCTGAAGAAGAAGGGCAGGGATTTTTTTGTCGATGACCGAAGCGGAGACACTCAAAAGCGTCCGTCTCCCCGCGGACGAGTGGGCCGCGTCCGGCGAGCGCGCGTGGCGCGCGCGCTGGACGCGCTGGGGCATCATCTTCGCCGGCTGGACGGTGATCGCGCTCTTCTTCACCGGGCAGATTTACTACACGCGCCTGCTGAGCGAGAAGCCGCTGACGTGGCGCGAGTCGGCCTCGCAGCAGTTCATCTACCCTTACCTATGGGCGCTGGGCACCGTCCTCGTCCTGTGGCTCGCCGACCGCTTCCCTGTCGAGGGCCGTCTCTGGCGGCGCAACGTCCCGCTCCACCTGCTCTTCGCCACGGCCTTCGTCTTCGTCATCTCGGGCCTCTTCCAGATCATCTACTTCTTCTTCCTCGTCAACGGCGCCGGCAAGCACTACGACGCGGCGACGACCCTTCAGTGGATCATCTACAACTCGTCCGAGAACTACGGCATCTACGGCCTGCTGCTCCTGCTGAATCAGGTCTTCCGCTACTACCGGCGCTTCCGCGAGGGCGAGCTGCGCGCCTCGCGCCTTCAGACACAGCTCACGCAGGCGCAGCTCGAAGCCCTGAAGATGCAGCTCCACCCGCACTTCCTCTTCAACACGCTCCACTCCATCTCCGCCCTCCTGCACCGAGACCCCGACGCGGCCGACCGCATGATCGCCAGGTTGGGCGACTTCCTCCGCCTCACTTTAGAGAACTCCGGCACGCAGGAGGTCTCGCTCCAGAAGGAGCTTGAGTTCCTGACCTGCTACCTCGAAATCGAGCGCGTGCGCTTTCAGGATCGACTGACGACGAGCGTCGAGGTTGACACCGCCGCGCTCGATGCGCCCGTCCCCAACCTCATCCTCCAACCCATCGTCGAGAACGCCCTGCGTCACGGCATCGCCCAGACCCGAGGCCCCGGCCGCGTGGAGATTTCCGCGAAACGCGAGAACGGGTCGCTGCGTATACGGGTCAGGGACAACGGGCCGGGCCTTGCGGCCATCACAAGACCGGACGACGGGTTGAAGGAGGGTCTCGGGCTCTCGAACACGCGCGCGCGACTCGAACAGCTCTACGGCGCCGCGCACCGCTTCGAGCTTGAGAACGCGCCCGGTGGCGGACTCCTCGTCACCTTAGAAATACCCGCCGCGAAGGGCGCGCCCGCCTGATTTTTGGAACCCCGCCAACGTCCCCGCGTACACTTTTCTGAAACCTTGGGGCGTTTTTTGCCACAAACAGATTCAGCGCGGTGTGTTCTTTTCGTAAATTGTGAATTGTAGGTCGTCGGCCGTCCCGCTTTTCAACGGCTTACGCCTTATCGCCGACTCCCCAGCGCGCCGGTTCACGGTTTCCGATTCGCCATTCACTAAAATTTATGACGGAAGCCGTACAGGCACCCATCCGTGTGCTCGTCGTGGACGACGAGCCGCTCGCGCGCGAGAAGATTCGCGGCATGGCGGCCGACGACCCCGACCTGCGCGTCGTCGGCGAGTGCACGAACGGCGCCGAGGCCATCGAGGCCGTCCAGACGCTCAAGCCCGACCTGCTCCTGCTCGACGTGCAGATGCCCGAGGTCGGCGGCTTCGCCGTGCTCGAAGCTTTGAAGGACGACGGGCTGCCGCCCGTCATCTTCATCACGGCCTACGACCACTACGCCGTCCGCGCCTTCGAGTTCCACGCGCTCGACTATCTGCTCAAGCCCTTCGACCGCGAGCGCTTCCGCGCCGCGATGGAGCGCGCCAAGCGGCAAATCAGGCGCGAGAGCGGAGGAGCTTTGGACGAGCGCATCATCGCACTCCTTGAGCAGATGCGCGGGCAGCAACGCTACAGCGAGCGCCTGGTGGTGAAGACCGGCGGGCGCGTCTTCTTCCTCAACACGGACGAGATCGATTGGATCGAGGCCGAAGGGAACTACGTCTCCATCCACACGGGCAAGAAGGCGTACCTCCTGCGCGAGACCATCAGCAGCCTTGAGGCGCAGCTCGACCCGAAGGATTTCGTGCGCATACACCGTTCGGCGATTGCGAACATCAACCGGATTAAAGAGCTTCAGCCCTGGTCGCACGGCGAGTATCACGTCATCCTCCATGACGGGACGCAGCTCACCTTGAGCCGCAGCTACCGCGAGAAGCTTCAGGCCGCGCTCGGCAACAGCCTTTGACGTGGTCGGAAACGGACGCGGGTGCGGCCGTCGGCCGCTTCATCACTTGACGCGTCCAGTTCATCACAAAAGCCTTCGCCGCAAGGCGGGCGCTCTTTAGAATCCCCTCGATACGGCGGCCCGCAGCGGCGGCCTGCTTAGTCGGCGCACGGCGCGCCGAGCACGGGCGGAGTCCCGACACTTGCCCGACCTTATCCGAAGGGAGTTGTACCAAGTAATGCTGGAACAGAGACACTACGCGTTCAACCGGACGGCCGAGCAGGCCGAGCCCGCCGCCGCATCTGCACCCGCACCCGCACCGTCCGAGCAGGGCGCCGCCGTCCGACTCAAGACGCTGAGGGAGCTGGCGCTCGCGCTCCTCCAAGAGGTCGATTCCATCAAGGGCAGCGGCTCGCTCGAAGCGAAGCCGAGCGTTGACTTCTCGGAGGAGGTGCGCCGCTTCGAGACCGACCTCATCCGCTGGGCGCTGATGCGGACGGGCGGCCACCAACGCCGCGCCGCGCGGATGCTCAACCTCAAGGTGACCACGCTCAACGCCAAGATCAAGCGCTACCGCATCCAGCCGCACGCCGCCGCGACCACCAACGGCAACGTCGTCGGCCTCTACCGCGACGCGGAGAGTCAGTAGGCGGTAGGCAGACGGCAGTAGGCAGTTAAAGACGAGCCGGTTAAAAGAATCGGGGGCAGCGAGCTTTGCGACTCGCCGCCCCCGATTCTTTATGACTTGTTCCCTGTAAAGTCTTCTTGCCTTCCAACTGCCTACTGCCATCTGCCTTCCGCCTACTGTTCTTGCCTACTGCCCTTCGGGATGGAGCTTCAACCACTCGGCCCTCAACATGAAGCTGCCGTCGGTGACGACGCGGTCGCCGACGTGCAGACCTTCAATAACAGGATAGCGGCCGGCGGCCTCCGCGCCGACGCGGACGGGGCGCATGACGTAGGCTCCCGGGTCTGAGGTGGCGAGGAAGACGAACATGCGACCGCCGATGGTTTGCACCGCCGACGCGGGCACGGTCGGCGCCGTCGCCTCGGCCGTCCCCAGCGCGCCGAAGCCGACGTTGACGTACATGCCGAGCTTGAGCGCCTGCCCCGGGTTCGCCACCTCGACGCGCACCTGCGCCGTGCGCGTCGAGGGGTCGAGCTGCGGGTCTACGTAGGTGACGCGGCCGCGCCAAATCCGGCCCGGGTAGGCTTCGCTCGTCACGCTCGCGCCGCTCCCCGTGCGCACGCGCGCGAGGTCGCGCTCGAAGACCTGCCCGACGACCCAGACGTTCGAGAGATCCGCGACGCGCAGAATCTCCTTGTTGGCCTCGACGACCTCGCCGGGGTTGGCCGCGCGGCTGATGACGGTGCCGCCCGTGGGCGCGGGCAGAGGGACTTCCGAGCTGACCTGCGAAGGCGCGTTCAAGGCCGCGACGCGCTGCGGCGTGAGGCCGAGCAGCAGCAAGCGCTGACGCTGCGCGGCGACTTCGGCCTCGGCCTTCTTCAGCATCGAGGTGGACTGCTCGGCCTCCTCGCGGCTGGCCGCGCCCATCTCGACGAGTTCGAGCGTGCGGTGGTGGTGCTTGTGGTGCTCTTCCAGTTCGGCCTGCGCCGAGAGGTAACGCGTCTGCGCCGTCGCCAGCTCGTCGCTGAAGACGACGGCGACCGTCTGTCCGCGCCGAACCTCCTGCCCCGCCTCGGCCGCGACGCTCACGAGACGGCCGCCGACCAGAGAGACGACCGGCGTCGAGCGGTAGGCGTTGGCCTGCACGACGCCCGATCATCAGTTGATGGTCGAGGGCATGCTGCCGCTCGAACTCGGC
>CAXTSK010000381.1:0-5533 GCA_964246655.1 uncultured Pyrinomonadaceae bacterium | reverse complement strand
GAACGATTACATCCGAGTTTCGGACGCCGGGTCTTTTAACTGCCTCCTGCCGTCTGCCTACCACCTACTTTTCCTCACCCGTTCCTCTTATGTATGTACTCGCCGATGGCGTCGCGCAGCTTGGCGGCCTGCTCTTCGGAGAGGGTGCCGGTGACGGCGCGCCCCTCCTGGAAGCCGATGACGGCGACGCGGCCGTCCATCTGGAAGTTGAAGGTGAAAGTACTGCCGTTCTCCAGCTCGAAGACGAGCGCGGGCGAGACGCTGGCCGCGCTGTTTGACTCAAGTGGCATCTCTGTAGCCTTCTCCGCCTGTCTGGGAAGTGTTGTCGGGAACCGTGCGCGCGCTTGCGCCAGACTGAATTCGCGAAGCTCGCTCCGGCGGCGCCATTTTAACAGACTCGGCGCCCGGCCGCGCAGTCTGACCGTAAACTTTGCAGACGGCCCGAATAAAGCAATTTCAAAGCTCAAATTTGAGATTTCAAATGCTCCGGGGACGAACCGCGGGGGCGACGCGCGCATCTGATATGCTGTACGCGGGAAGCAAACCTCACCAAGATTTTCGGGCAGAATCCTCCGACGTTTCAAGTTTAAGAATGAAGCAGAAGAAGACTCATCTCGCCGTATTCGCCGTCGCGCTCGCCGCGCTCGTCGGCGTAGTGACGCTCGTCTCGCGCACGGGCTACGGACAGACTCAGGTCGAAGACAAGGCTGCCGCGACGCCCGCGCTGAAGCCTCCGGCCCTCGTCGAGAAGCGGACGGCTACAGCCTCCGCCGAGAAGAAGAACACTTCCCTCTTCGCCGATGCCGCCGCGCGCAACACGGTTCTGAAGTACGAGCTGAACTGGGCCTTCGGCGGGAAGCAGCAGCGCGGCTGGTACCTCTACACGCCGCTCATCTCGCGTCTGCTCGAAACGGACGGCGAGGCCGCCGGGTCGGACTTCGCCTCGGCGCTCTCGCGCTGGCAGACAGCCGCGGGCCTGCGCCCGAGTGGCGTGCTCGACGACGAGACGCTCTACCGAATGGTCTCGACCTGGCAGGGCTCGCGCCTGAAGAACAAGGAGTACGCGACGCCCGACATTCTGCTTCAGGCGCCCACCTCCGACTTCTACGACCCCGCGCGCCCCGACGCGCTCCGTCAGGTCGAGCGCGAGACCTACGCCGCCTACAAGCGCATGATCGCCGCTGCCGCCGCCGACCCTTCTTTGAATCTTAAGGTGACGGCCTCGGGCGAGCTTGCCCCCGAGGAGAAGTTCTTCAAGATCGTCTCCTCCTTCCGCTCGCGCGAGCATCAAGCCGCCCTGCGTGCACAGTCGCCCGGCTCCGGCCGCGCCGGCCTCGCCGTCAACAGCCCGCACTTCACAGGCTGCGCCCTCGACCTCTACGTCGGTGGCGAGCCGGTCGAGACCAAGGACTCCAACCGCGCCCTACAGGTGCAGACGCCCGCCTACCGCTGGCTCGTCCGCAACGCCGAGCGCTTCGGCTTCCGCCCTTATTATTTCGAGCCGTGGCACTGGGAGTACGTGGGGGCTGCCTCCGATAAATAGAACAGTAACCACAGAGACACAGAGGCACAGCTGGTTGAGTAATACCTCTTCAAGCTGTGCCTCTGTGTCTCTGTGGTTAATTCTTCCCTGTCCACTTAGTCGGCGCTGTTGGTGGACAGGTTCCACTTCCCCTCCGCGGCGCCGCCGCCCTCGGGCTTCTGCGGGGAGAAGTTCCAACTGATCTGGTTGTAGTTAAGCGTCAAGGTCTCGACCGGCTTGTCGCCGCCGCCGCCGCCGATGGAGATTGATGAGATGAGCACGTTCTTCATCGTGTAGCGCATCAGCTCGGCGACGGAGCCGTGGTTGTTGCGCCCGATGATGATGTCCACCTGCGGGAACGCCTTCCCCTCGCAGCAGCTCTGGTTGAGGACGGGCGAGGCGCTGTCGAGGTACTTCGTCACGGTCATGTCCTAGTGGTTGGGTTTGCCCGCGGTGCGCTCCGAGGTGCCGATGTCACCCGTGATCTGCATGGCGACGCCGTGGCTGAATGAGAGCAGCTCTATCTTGTCCTTGAAGCCATGTTGCGTCGCCTCGCCCTTCACGTCCGGCCCCATGTCGAGAATAATCACGTCCATCTCCTCCACTCCTCCTTTCGAGCCTGCCAGAGTTTCGTAAGGCCGACACAGCATCCGCCCGTGAACGCCCCGTGTCAACTCCGAACCGACGTTTACAAAGGCGGCGCCGACGCCGTAACATGCCCGGCGCCGAGCCCTTCGAGTATCGACATGGAGCAGCTAGTCACCGGCCTGATCTTCTTCGCCGTCGGCGGGGCTTTACTCGCCGGGGCCGCCTTCGCGTGGCTCCACACGCGGCGCTTCGTCGCCGAGGCGGTGCGCGGCTTCGGCGAGGTCGTCGGCCTGTACGAGCGCAGCGACGACAGCGTCACTTACTCGCCCGTCATACGCTTCTCCGGCCCCGGCGGCCGCGCCGTCGAGTTCACCGAGACCACTTCGAGCAACCCGCCCGGCTACAGCGTCGGCGACCGCGTCGAAATCCTCTACCGCCCCCACGACCCCAAGAGCGCGCGTGTCGCCTCCCCCTGGCGGCTCTACCTTCTCGCCGGCATCCTCGGGACTATCGGCGGCGTCTTCTCCCTTATCGGCCTGCTCGTCTCCGCCCTCGCCTTCGTCTGGTGAAAGATAGTTAAGAAGAAGAGGGGGCGCGCTCTGACTTAGAGTGCGCCCCTCTTCTATGTCCGCGATTTCGCGCGGCGTTACTGCGTGATGCCCATCTGGTTGAGGATGAAGGCGTAGTCGAAGGCGGCTTCGCGCAGCGCGTCGTAGCGGCCGGAGGCTCCGCCGTGGCCGGCGCCCATGTTGACCTTAAGTAGAAGCGGGTTCTTGTCGGTCTTCATGGAGCGGAGCTTGGCGACCCATTTAGTCGGCTCGTGGAAGAGCACTTGGCTGTCATTCAAGGATGTCTTGACGAGCATGGCCGGGTAGTCTTTGGCGGCGACGTTGTCGTAAGGAGAATAAGAGAGCATGTACTGGAAGTTCTCCTTGCTCTTGACGGGGTTGCCCCACTCCTCCCACTCGCCCGCGGTGAGCGGGAGCGTTTCGTCCAGCTCCGTGTTGATGACATCGACGAAGGGGACGTAGGCGACGACGGCCTTGAACAGGTCGGGGCGGAGGTTGACGACCGCGCCCATCAGGAGCCCGCCCGCCGAACCGCCCGTGATGACCAACTTGTCCTTCGAGGTGTAGCCCGCCTTGGTCAGATGCTCGGCCGCGGCGATGAAGTCGGTGAAGGTGTTCTTCTTCGTCATCATCTTGCCCGCGTCGTGCCACTCCTTGCCGAGGTCGCCGCCGCCGCGGATGTGCGCCGAGGCGACGACCACGCCGCGGTCGAGCAGCGAGAGGCGGTTCGAGTTGAACGTGACGTTCGTCGGGATGCCGTAGGAGCCGTACGCCTGTAGAAGCAGCGGCCGGCTGCCGTCGAGCTTGATGTCCTTCTTGTAGACGAGAGAGATCGGGACTTTCGTCCCGTCCGACGCGGTCGCGTAGACGCGCTCCGACTTGTAGAGCGTCGGGTCGTAGCCGCCCAGGACGGGCTGCTGCTTGAGCAGTTCGCTCTTGCCCGTCTTCACGTCGTAGTCGTAGGTGGACGCAGGCGTGATGAAGGACTGGTAGCCGTAGCGCACCTTGTTCGTGTCGAACTCGCGGTTGGTGCTCATCGAGATGTTGTAGACGGGCTCGGGCACGGTGATGTCCGTCGCCTTGTTCGTCTTGAGGTCGTAGATCCGCAGCACGGGCGTCGCGTTGCCGCGCTCCGAGACGACGTAGAAGTCTTTGAAGAACTCGACGCCGCTCAGCATCACGCCGGGGCGGTGCGGGATGACCTCCTTCCAGTTCTCGCGCTTCGGGTCTGAGACCGGCGCCGAGACGAGCTTGAAGTTGCGCGCGTTCTTCTCGTTCGTGCGGATGAAAAACTTGTCGCCGTGGTGATCGACGTAATACTCGTGACCCGCTTCGCGCGGCAGCAGCACGCGCCACGCGTCCAACGGCTTATCCGCCGGCAGGTAGCGCACCTCGCTCGTCGTGTGGCTCGCCGAGGTGAGGAAGAGATAGCCGCGCGAGCGCGAGCGCTCGACGCCGATGCCGAACATCTCGTCCTTCTCTTCATAGATCAACTCGTCCGCGCCCGCCTTGCCTGACACGTGCCGGTAGAGCTGGTACGGGTTCTTGCTGACGGGGTGATCGACGACGTAGAAGAGCGTCTTGTCGTCGGCCGCCCACGCGGCGCTCGACACGCGCTCGGCGATCTTGGTCGCCTCGTTCGTGCGGAGGTCTTTGACGTAGAGCGTGTACTCGCGGTAGCCGGTCTCGTCGGTCGAGTAGAGGAGGAGGTTTGCGTCCGAGGTCACGTCGAAGTCGCCGACCGACATGTAGGTGTGCCCCTTCGCCATCTCGTTCAAATCGAGGAGCACCTGCTCGGGCGAGTTCATCGAACCCTTGCGGCGCGCGTACGTAAGGTACTGCTTCCCCTGCTCGGTGCGCGTGTAGTAGAGGTAGCCGCCCAGGGGCCACGGCACGTTCGTGTCCGTCTCCTTGATGCGCGAGAGCATCTCCTTGTAGAGCCGCTCCTGGAGCTCGGCCGTCCCCTTCGTCATCGCTTCCGTGTAGGCGTTCTCGGCCTCCAGGTAGGAGATGACCTCCGGGTTCTTCTTGTCGCGCATCCAGAAGAAGTCGTCCGAGAGCTTGACGCCGTGGACTTCCGACGTGCGCGGAACCTTCTTCGCCACCGGCGGCGCGGGCGGCGCGGCCGAGCCGTTCGTCTGTGTCTGTGCCATAGTCAGGATGCCGGTCGAAATGACGGCCGCCAGCACGAGCGCCGGCAGGGTGAGCCTTTTCATCTTGATCCCTTTCATCGTTCGCATGTCCGAGGATTTCTGACGGAGAGTTCGCGGCGGATTATAGATAAGGCAAATGCCAAAGGGAAGTAGGCAGTAGGCAGAGGGCAGTAGGCAGTCCGCTCCGCGTTACGAACGTTGAAAGTTAATCCGAACTTCTCGACAGCGGAATTCTCAACTGCTTACTGCCATCTGCCTACTGCCTACTGATTTTGCCTTTTGCCTTCCCCGGTTGTACGCTCTCGGCGAACGCAAGGGCGAAAGTTTAAGAACCCCAGACCGCCCCGCGCGTGTAAGTCTCCGGCAGCCTCACGGCTGTCAGTCCCCGAAAATTTTTCCGGCCCGCTCCCGAAGGGTTTCAAGAGAGATGCCGAAACTCATCACGCACAAATGCCGGCACGCGCACGGCGCGCTTCTGTTCGCGGCCGCGCTCGTCTGCGCCCTCGCGCACGCGACCGCCGCCTTCGCGCAGAAGGAGGCGCCCGCCACCGTCTCGGGGCGCGTCACCGACGGCGAGCGCGGCACGCCCGGCGTCACCGTCATGCTCATCTACAGCGACCCGCCGCTGCGCTTACGCATCGCCGCGCGCACCAGGACCGACGCCGACGGGCGCTTCCTCCTCCCGAACGTCGCGCCCCGGC
>CAXTSK010000380.1:2586-5547 GCA_964246655.1 uncultured Pyrinomonadaceae bacterium | reverse complement strand
CCGCCACGCCGCCGTCGCCGAAGCGCGGGGCGCGCGAGTCCGCGCCGGCGAGCGCGCGCAGCATCATCTCCGCCTCTCTCTTCGTCATGCCTTCCCCGCGACAGGCCGCACCCCGGCAGCGCGCGAGCACGCTCGACGCGTAGACGTAGACGGCGAAAGGTAGTGTCGATTCACGCGTGTACAAAGCATCAGCCTCCGTCCGCGAGGAGTTCGGGCGTGCGAGGTGATGGGTCATATCGCTTCAGTCGAAGTCCCCGCGCCGCGCCTGTTCGAAGGGGACGCGGCGTGGCAGGTAAGTCGCCTCGAAGCCGTGCGCGTTGTGCCCTTCGCTGAAGCGTCGGACGACGGCGCCGCGGCCGGGGTGGACGAGCGGATTGGCGAAGGGGCCGAGGCCGAAGAGCCCCGGCACGGCGTCGCGCCGGTTGACGTAGTGGACGTACTGCGGGCCGTTCGGATAGGAGCCGGCCGCGCCGCCGAACGTCTCGACCTCGACGCGCGCGAGCACGCGCTCGGCCTCGCGCCGCGAGAGCCCGTCCTCGACGCGTAGGCGCTGGTAAACGTCCGTCAGCGCGCGGCTCGTAATCAGCGCGCCCTGGCTGTGCGCCATCAGGTGAATCGTGCGGCCCGCGGTGATCTCTTCGTAGACGGTGTCGGCCAGCGTATCGACCGCCGGGTTGTGCCCGATGTCGAGCGTGTCGCCCGCGCTTTGGAGGACATCGACAAAGCCGCCCTGCGTGGCGTTGTGGATGCCGACGACGCGCGCGCCCGTGCGGTCGGCGATCTGTTGGAGACTGCCGAACTGCCCGTCCTTCGTCGTGCTGATGCCGTTGACGTAGACGATGGTTCCGACGGGCACGCGGCCGTCGCTCGGGAGCACGCCCGGGACTTGTGCGAGCGGCGTCGAGGGCGCGTAGGTGCGACCGCCCGCGCCGACGAAGAGGCCGTCGAAGTCCCTGTCCGAGCCGCGCGACGCCAGCAGGTCAAACAGGGCGAAGGCTGGTCGGGTCATGATGCCTGCGCGCGAGGCGTAGCCTTCGGCGAGGCCGACCGCGCCCTCAAAGAGTTCCGCGGCAACGCCCTCGCCCGCCGACTCGGCACGTTCGAGCATTCCGCCCGCGAAACGTCCCAAATCTTCCAACGGGTCCAACAGATTTTCCGCGAAGTTGCCGACGGGTCCAAGCATCACTCACCTCACAAACTCTTACAGAAGGCCGCTGCCTTCGAGCGCGTCGTAGGCCGTCCCCAGCCCGTTGTTGTAGGACTGTAGGCCGTCGTTCTCGGGCGTCGAGGGGTTCGTGTCGCGCAGGTTCCTGACCTCGAAGGCGCCGCGGAGGATTTCGTCAACGTCGTTGCGGCTCTTGAGCTTCGAGCCGTTGCCCCAGCCGAACAGCCCGGTCTCTTCGGTCAACTGGCCGACGAGGTAGTCCGAGATGGCATCCTGCGCGCCGTCGATGCCCTTCTCGGCAATCAGCTTGCCGATGTGGTCGCCGACGACCGAGCCGAGCGCGTTGCCGAAGATGTCCTTGAGCTTGCCGCCGACGGGGACGAGTTCGAAGACAAAGCCGACGAAGTTCTTCACGGCCTCCTTGCGCTTGTCCTCCTCCTTAACGGCGAGCTGGAAGCCGTTGGCGACCGTGCCCGCGAAGATGCCCAGCTCGTTCGGGCGGTTCTCGGCGCTGTACTGCCGCGCGAGGCCCGTCGCCGTCGTGATGAGCGAATCCTTGAGCGTGCAGTCGGCGCTGAAGAGCGTGCGCTGGTAGAACTGCGAGAGCGTGACGACACCGTCGAGGGTGACGGACGTGTCGATGAGCTTGTCCGTGAGGTAACGCGAGTCGCTCTGATAAAGGCGCACGAGCGCGTCGGCGACGCCGCGCCCGTCGAAGAAATGTTCGTTCGAGGCGATGGTCGAGAAGAGCTTCAGCTCAAGCTCGCCGCGCGGCATCCTGGCGGCGCCGTTCAGGAGCGCGGCCAGAGGGCTCTCGCCGTTCACGGCGCGGTTCGGGTCTTCGCCGATCAGGTCGCGCGGCGTGTTGATGGTGCCGAGGAAGCGTTCGAGGTCGATGCGGCCGCCCGCGTACTGTCCGGCGTCGAGCTTGCCGAGGACTGCGGTCAGCACGGCGGGGTCGCCCGCGATGGCGCGCGCCGCGCCGTTGAGGACGTAGAGGTCGTTCGAAGTCTGCGCGTTGGCCGCGTGCTCGATGCATGCGTCGGCGTAGGCGCGCATCAGCCCGGAAGAGCCGCTCTGCGCGATGAGGTTGCCGGTGTACTCGTTGTAGGGCCAGTCGCCGAAGTTGCCGGGGCGGTTGACGTAATCGGCCTCGGCCTCGACCCACTGCCGCGCGAAGTCCGCGCCGAGCAGCCCACGGTCGTAAGCCGCGCCGAGCGCGCGCGCGACCGTCGCGCCGTCCGAGGACGAGACGCGCTCGGTGCCGCCGTAAGGCACCGGCTCGCCGCCGGCCGCGCGGAGGATGCGGACGGCCGCCTCCGAATTCCCCTCGGTCAGGCGCCTGATGAGTTCGGCCTGGAAGTCCGCGTCGCCCGTGCGCAACTGCCGCGCGAGTTCCGTCGCCCCACCCTGCGCGTAGCCGAGGCCGTAAGCCTCCCAGACCTTGTCGAGGCTCTGCTGCACGTCGGGCGTCTGGCGCCGCGCCGCGCCTTCGACCCACCCGAAGAGCGCGAACCGCAACGTGTTGGCCGCGAAGTCCTGCTCGCCCGTGCGGCTCGACGCGCCCGCGTCGTCCACGGCGTTGAACGTTTGGACGGTCTCCGCGCGCTCCTGTGACACGTCATTCAAGTTCAGCTCGACACCGCCCGCGTCCCTGACGTACATGCTCTCTCCCCCGACCGACTAATATCGTTCGTCTAGGTTATCGGCGGAGGGAGAAAAAGGTTTCCGGCGATTGCGGAATGCGGATTTCGGATTGCGGATTAAGGGAAGATGAAAGGCAGCGTGACTCTTAT
>CAXTSK010000380.1:311-2576 GCA_964246655.1 uncultured Pyrinomonadaceae bacterium | reverse complement strand
CATTCTACCCCCGCGTGTACTGCTACAGCTCCACCCAATCAAATACCCAACGCCCCCATTCCGCAATCAAGAGAGTCCGGCGAGCGCGCGGATCATGAACTCGAAAGCCTTGTAGGCTTCCTTGAAGTAGAAGATGTAGCGCTCTTTGAAGAGCGGGAGCGAGATGAGGACGACGGCGATGCCGACGCCCATCTTGACGGGGAGGCTGAGGAAGAAGACGTTGATCTGCGGGGCGACCCGGTTGACGAGGCCGAAGAAGAGGTCGGTCAGCAGCAGCGCCACCATCGCCGGCGCGGCCAGTTGGACGCCGCTGCCGATGACGCCGCCCGTCAGCCGCGGGAGGAACTCGGCCGCGGGCGTCCAACCGGCCTGCACGTGCGGGAAGCCCGTCGCGGGTATCAGCTCGAAGCTGCGGAGCAACGCGCCGATAAAGAAGTGGTGCGCGCCGATGCCGAGGAAGATGACGATGGCGAGCTGGAGCTTGAACTGTCCCAGCTCGGAGACGCGCGTTTGGAGCTGCGGCGCGAACAACTCGGCGAGCGTCGAACCGCGTTGGAAGTCTATGACGCGCCCGGCCACCTGCACGGCCTCGAAGACGAGCGAGGCGACGAACCCGAGCGTGAAGCCGACGAACGCCTCCTTCGCCAGCAGCGCGATGAAGCCCACGGGGCCGAACCCCAAAGCCTCGCCCTTCAGGCCCGCGGCCAGCGAAGGGTAGACGATGACGACGAACGCCGTCGCCGTCGCCACCTTCACCCGCGCCGGCACCGCCGCCCCGCCGAAGAAAGGCACCACGACCAAAAACGCCAGCAGCCGCGCGAACGCCAACCCGACGAGGACGAGAAAAGCCTGCGGGCTCTGCCCGAACTCGAACGTCTGGAAGACGGTCTCAAGGAGGCGGAGGAATTCGTCCATGGTCTGTCAGTAGGCAGCAGGCAGATGGCAGTAGGCAGTTCGGAGCTTCGCTGCCGTGAACTCTGATTTAACCGCTCAATGCACGGAGCGCGGAGCGACTGCCTACTGCCATCTGCCTACCGCTTACTACTCTTCAAACTTTCAATATCGTGTCGAAGACGCGGCCGGCGAATTCGCGGAGCGTGTCGAGCATCCAGCCCGCCGTGATGATGAGGACGAGGATGGTGGCGATGATCTTCGGCACGAAGGTCATCGTCTGCTCCTGCACCTGCGTGAGCGCCTGGAGCAGGCTGATGACGAGGCCGACGACAAGGCTCGCCAGAAGCGGCGGCAGCGACAGCAGAAGGATCAGCCAGAGGGCTTCGCCCGCGAGCGAGACGTACGTGTTCATGCTTTAAACCTCCTTCAGGTGTAGCCGAGGACGAGGTTGCGGATGAGGATGACCCAGCCGTCCACGAGCACGAAGAGCAGCAACTTGAAGGGGAGCGAGATCATCGCGGGCGAGAGCATGAACATGCCCATCGCCTGGAGGATGTTCGACACGACCATGTCGATGACGAGGAAGGGGATGAAGAGGAGGAAGCCGATCTGGAACGCCTCGGTCAACTGGCTCGTCACGAACGAAGGGATGACGACGCGGAACTCGGTCGGCACGATTTCTGCGGGGTCGTTGCCGTTACGCACGGCCATGCGCTGCGCGAGGTTGTAGAACATCTTGCGGTCGGCCTCGTGCGCGTGCCGCTCTAAGAACTGCCGCAGGGGTTCGCGTCCGCGCTTGGCCGCCTCGAAAATCTGCCTGACCGAGATCTCGGAGAAGATGGCCTCGGAGTCGCCGACGTTGCCGGCCTCGGCGTACATCTTCTCGACGACCGGCGCCATGATGAAGATGGTCAGGATGAGCGAGATGCCCGTGATGACCTGGTTGGGCGGCACCTGCTGCGTCCCCAAAGCGTTGCGCAGGATCGAGAGCACGACCGAGATTTTGACAAACGACGTGAGCATAATGAGCGCGAACGGCGCGAGGGCGAGCGCGCCGAGCACGATCACGAGCACCACCGGGTTTGCCGTCCCGCCGCCTCCCGCCGCGGCCGCGCGCGACTCGCCCTGCGCGAGCGCGTCCGGCACGCACGAGAGCACGCCGAATGCGACGAGCGAGAGCAGGAGCACGCCCCAGCGCCTTCGCCGCGTCCGCCAAAGCGAGCGGAGTCTCATCTTCAACCCCCCTTCCTGTTCATGAGCCGGCCGAGGCGGTCGGCGAAGGCGCGCCGCGCGGCCTCGACCGAAGGGTTCGGCGCCGTGCGTCGCCGCTCCAACTCTTCCGAAGCCTCCTCGGCCGTCTTCGCGTCCAGC
>CAXTSK010000380.1:0-301 GCA_964246655.1 uncultured Pyrinomonadaceae bacterium | reverse complement strand
GGGCGGCCCCCCCCGCCCCCCCCCCCCCCCCCCCCCCCCCGCCGCGCCGCCGCCGCCCCCCCCCCCCCCCCCCCCCCCCCCCCCCCCCGCCTCCGACGCGCCGATGAGGAGCCAGCGCCCCGCGACCTCGACGACGTAGAGGCTCTTGCGCGGGTCGAGCCCGACGCGGTCAACGACGCGCACCATGCTGTTGGCCGAGCGGATGGTGTTCAAGCGCGGCAGCGCCAGGCGGAAGACGAGGTAGGCGAGACCGCAGACGAGCCCGAGCGCGAGCATCGTCTCAAGCAGCATCGTGAAAAAG
>CAXTSK010000379.1:0-5552 GCA_964246655.1 uncultured Pyrinomonadaceae bacterium | reverse complement strand
GCTCGTCTCCCGCGTCGTCCCGCGCGCCGACCTCGACGCCGTGTGCGACGAACTCGTCGCGCGCCTCGCCGCCGCGCCCCCGCCCTCGCTCGCGGGCATCAAGGCCGCGCTCAACCTCTCCGAACAACAAGCCCTCGCCGCCGCCCTCGACTTCGAGGCCGAAGGCCAGGCCGCGTGCTTCCGCTCCCCCGACTTCCTCGAAGGCGCCACCGCCTTCATGCAGAAGCGCGCCCCGCAGTTCGGCAAACGGAGGTCGTAAGCAACTGCGAACGCGGCTGCGGACTCTAAACGTCTCGGTGGCCGGCCTATAATTCTTTGTAGTAAACTTGCAGTGTCGGCGGTGGGACGGGGAAGTTTTTAAGATGGCATTACTGGACATTGTGAAGTACGGCGAGCCGGTGTTGGAGACGCCGGGCGAGCCCGTGACGGAGTTCGACGAGAAGCTGAAGCGGCTCGTCTCGGACATGTTCGAGACGATGTACGCGTCGCGCGGCGTGGGCTTGGCGGCGCCGCAGGTCGGCGTGTCGAAGCGCCTGTTCGTGATGGACTGCTCCGCCGGCCGTGACCCCGAAGCGCGCGTCGCGCTCGTCAACCCCGTCGTCCTCAGCGTCGAGGGCGAGCAGACCGGCGACGAGGGCTGCCTCTCGTTCCCCGGCATCTTCTTTCAAGTGAAACGTAACCTGCGCGCCGTCGTCCGCGCGCAGGACTTGAACGGCGAGGAGTTCGAGTTTGACGGCCTCGACCTCGAAGCGCGCTGCATGCTCCACGAGACAGACCACTGCGACGGCATCGTCTTCATCGACCGCACCACGTCGCTCAAGCGCGAGCTGGTCAGACGCAAGATCAAAAGACTTCAGAAGCAGGGCCGCTGGGTCTGAGGCAGTAGCCCGACCGTGCGGGAGGGCGTCGGTCTTACACTAAAAGGGAGGGATGATGAGAGGCACGCCGTCTTTCATCATCCCTCCTTCGTTTGTGAATGAGGCGCCCTCCCTCAAGGTCGGGCTTCCGCCTGTTTTGTGGTAGCATGGACGAAATTTTCACATAACACACAGCAATCACTGTCCCCGACGAGGAGAAGAATATGCAGCAGATGAAGCAAGAAGAGTTCCGCAACGAGCCTTTCACAGGCTTCACGAATGAGGAGAACGCGCGCGCGATGCGCGAGGCGCTCGCCCGAGTTCAGTCCGAGCTGGGGCGCGAGCACCCGCTCGTCATCGGCGGCGAAAGAGTAGAGACCGGCGACCTCCTTGAGAGCCTCAACCCCGCGCGCAGGACGGAGGTCGTCGGCCGCTTCCACAAGGCGACGAAGGAGCTGGCGACGCAGGCGGTCGAGAAGGCCAACGAGGTCTTCAAGACGTGGAGCAAAACGCTCCCGCACCAGCGCGCCGACCTCCTCTTCCGCGTGGCCTCTTTGCTGCGCGAGCGCAAGCACTACTTCTCCGCGTGGATGGTGCACGAGGTCGCGAAGACCTGGCCCGAGGCCGACGGCGACACGGCCGAGGCCATCGACTTCTGTGAGTTCTACGCGCGCGAGATGCTGCGCTACGCCTCGGAGCAGCCGCTCACGCGCATCGAGGGCGAAGAGAACCGACTCACCTACATCCCGCTCGGCGTCGGCGTCGTCATCCCGCCGTGGAACTTCCCCTTAGCCATCATGGCCGGCATGACCGCCGCCTCCGTCGTCACGGGCAACACCGTCGTGCTCAAGCCTTCGTCCGACGCGCCGACCATCGCTTACAAATTCTTTGAGTTGTTAGAAGAAGCAGGGATGCCGCCGGGCGTCGTCAACTTCATGGTCGGCGCGGGCGGCGAGGTCGGCGACGTGATAGTCGATCACCCGCTCACGCGCTACGTCGCCTTCACGGGCTCGAAGGAGATCGGCCTGCGTATCAACGAGCGCGCGGCCAAACATCAGGAGGGACAGCTCTGGATCAAGCGCGTCGTCGCCGAGATGGGCGGCAAGGACGCCATCGTCGTGGACTCGGATGTCGATTACGACGAGGTCGCGGCGGGCGTCGTGGCCTCGGCCTTCGGCTTCCAGGGGCAGAAGTGCTCGGCCTGCTCGCGCGCCATCATCGTCGGCGAGGCTTACGAGCCGGTGCTGCAACGCGTCATCGAGCGCACGGCGCTGCTGAAGGTCGGCGACCCTTCAGACCCCTCGACCAACATGAGCGCCGTCATCAACCAGAAGGCTTTCAAGACCATCAACCAGTACGTCGAGTGGGGGCAGGAGGACGGCGGCCGCCTCGTCGCGGGCGGCGGCAGCGACGGCGAGCAGGGCTTCTTCATCGAGCCGACCGTCATCGCCGACGTGAAGCCCGGCGACCGCGTCGAGCAAGAAGAGATCTTCGGCCCCGTGCTCGCCTGCATCAAGGCCGCGGACTTCGACGAGGCTTTACAGATCGCCAACGACACGGAGTACGGCCTGACCGGCGCCGTCTATACGAACGACCCGCAGAAGCTCGAACGCGCGGCGCGCGAGTTCCATGTCGGAAACCTCTACCTCAACCGCAAGTGCACGGGCGCGCTCGTCGGCGTCCATCCCTTCGGCGGCTTCAACATGTCGGGCACCGACTCGAAGGCCGGCGGCCGCGACTACCTCGGCCTCTTCATGCAGGCCAAGGTCGTCTCCGAAAAAATCCGCCCCGGCTACTCGAACAAGGAGATGCGCGGCGCCATCTGAAAGCGGCAGACACGAAACTCATGAACCCCCGAACAACCGGAGCCGTCGCGCTCGTCGCGGCGCTGCTCCTTCTCTCGCAGACCGCGCCGCGCGCCACCGCGCCGCCGCAACCACAAGGCACGACGACGCGGCAAGAGTCCGTCGTCTTCGTCGTCACG
This sequence comes from uncultured Pyrinomonadaceae bacterium, assembly GCA_964246655.1. Taxonomy (GTDB): domain Bacteria; phylum Acidobacteriota; class Blastocatellia; order Pyrinomonadales; family Pyrinomonadaceae; genus QHXN01. The sequence goes on along the minus strand of CAXTSK010000379.1, from coordinate 2,711 downwards.
AAAGGCGCGGAGTCTGACGCGCAGGTCGAGCCGGCCGCGGTCATCAACAAAGGCCAGCTCGCCGAGCCGGCCTCGGCGGCGACCGGCGAAGGCGGGCTCGCGGCGTTCCTTGCGCCTTACTACCAACCGGGCTCGAAGTATCGGCTCGTCTACGGCGGCGCCGAGGCGGGCACCTTGACGATACGCGCGGCCACGCACGCAGAGTGTGCGCCCAACTCCGCGAGCGCCGACATCGAATCGGCGGCGGCGAAGCTCGGCGGCAACGTGATGGCGTTGGCGACCGACGGCGCGCACGCGGCGCGCGCGCAGGTGTCGAGGCGCGTGCCGACCGCCGAAGAGCGCGCCGCCGCGCTTGCCCTTGTGAAGCGCTTCCTTGCGGGGAAGCGCGTGAGCGCGGCCGTGGTCGGGCGCGGCACGAAGACGCTCAACCTTACCGCGACCGACCTCGACGGCGACGGGCGCGAAGAGCTGATCGGCAGCTACGTCGTCAAGACGGGGCCGAAAGTCAGGGACACGCTCTTCCTCGTCGCCGCGCGGCAGGCGCGCGGCTTCAACCCGGTCTTGACGAAGTACGCGCGCGTCAACGCCCGCGAGATGATGGATCCGTCGCTCATCGACAACATCGGCGAGGGCGGACTCGGGACGGAGCTTTACGTCGAGCAGTTGGACGTGGACGGCGACGGCGTGGGCGAAGTCTTCACAACGTCGAGCAGCTTCGAGGGCACGACCTACAGAGCCTACCAGCTCCGAAAAGGCACTTGGCGCGCGACGTACGAGAACTACAGCTACCGCTGCGCCTACTAGAGAGGGGGTTGGGTGTTAGGTGCGGGGTGTGGGTAAACAAACACAAAAACCCCAACAACAAAAAACCCAACACCCCCTCTCACTCATCACTTATGCGCATCATCTTCATGGGCACGCCCGAGTCTGCGGTGCCGACGCTGAGACGTTGCGTCGAGGAGGGGCACGAAGTCCTGAGCGTGTGGACGCAGCCGGACAGGCCAGCGGGGCGTGGGAATACACTGAAGGCGCCGCCCGTGAAGGAGTACGCGCTCTCACAAGGGTTGGTCGTTCAGCAGCCTTCGAAGATAAAGACGGAGGAGGCGCTGGCGCTCTTCACCGAGCGCGAGTTCGACGCGGCGGTGGTGGTGGCGTACGGGCGGATTCTGCCTCCCACGTTCCTGCGCGCGCCGCGGCTCGGCTGCGTCAACGTGCACTTCTCGCTGCTGCCGAAATACCGCGGCGCGGCCCCCGTCAACTGGGCCGTCGTGCGCGGCGAGCGCGAGACGGGCGTCACGACGATGCTCATGGACGAGGGGCTCGACACAGGCCCCGTCCTCCTTCAACGCTCCACGGAAATCGAAGAGGGTGAGACCGCGCCGCATCTCCTCGAACGTCTGTCGCACGTCGGCGCCGAGCTTCTCGTCGAAACGCTGGCGCGGTTTGGAGAGATTGAGCCGCGCGCTCAGGAGAATGAAGCCGCGACGCTCGCGCCCATCCTCCGCCGCGAGGACGGGCTGATCGACTGGTCGCTCGACGCCGCGCAGATCGAGCACCGCGTGCGCGGCTTTCAGCCGTGGCCGAACGCCTTCACCGCGCACCACGGCCGACGCCTCATCGTCTGGCGGGCCGAAGCAAGCGGCCGCGAGGCGGGCTTAGGCGACTCGGCTCCCCTTGAAGCAGGGGCGACGGCGGCGGGCATGCTCGTCGTCGCGCGCGGCGACGACCTCGTCGTAGCCTGCGGCGGCGAGACGACGCTCAAACTTATAGAGGTGCAGCCCGAGGGCAAGCAGCGCATGCGCGCGCGCGACTTCATCAACGGCTCCCGCGTGCAGGCGGGCGAGAAGCTGGGGGAAGTATGAACGCTGAACGCTGAACGCTGAACTGAAAGCATCTCGTCTTCAGTTCATCGTTCAGCGTTCAGCGTTCATCGTTAATGACATGGCCGAGCGTGTCCGCATCGTGAAGCGTTCGGCGAAGAAGGGCGCGGGTGGCGGCCGCACGATCTCGCCCGCGCGTCGCGCGGCGTTCGAGGTGCTGCGCAGGGTCGAGGAGGAGGGCGCGTTCGCTGCGCCGCTGCTCGCGAACCTGCCCGAGACGCTTTCCGCAGAAGACCGCGGGCTCGCGTATGAACTGACGCTCGGCGTGCTGCGCCGACAGTTGTGGCTCGACCGCGTCGTCGAACACTTCTCCGGGCGGAAGGCGGGTAAGCTCGACGCGCCGGTGCGTCTGGCCTTGAGGCTGGGGCTGTTTCAGCTCCGCTTCCTCGCGCGCGTGCCGGCGCACGCGGCCGTCAACGAGTCGGTGCAGATAGCGCACGCCTCCGGCTTCCGCTCCGCCGCGCCCTTCATTAACGCCGTCCTGCGCCGCGCCACGCGCGAGCCCGACTTCGACCCCGCCGAGGGGATCGAAGACCCGCTCGAAAGAATCGCCGTCGAGACTTCGCACCCGCCTAAGCTCATCCGACGCTGGGCCGCGGCCTTCGGCGTCGAAGAGGCCGCGAGCTTCGCCGCCGCCAACAACGACCCCGCGCCCGCCGCCTTCCGCGTCAACACTCTGAAGGCAGACGCTACGTCTCTCGTCGAAAAGCTGCGGGCCGAAGGTCTCTCCATCACACCCTCGCGCGTCGCGCCGGGCAGCTGGCGCGTCGAGGGCGGGACGGCCGCGAGCGCTACGCTGCGCGGACTGGCGGCCGAAGGTCTCATCTACAT